>JAYVXJ010000433.1:0-1741 GCA_043785285.1 Chitinophagaceae bacterium | reverse complement strand
TGCCACTCAGCAATCTCAAAAACAAGGCTGGAGAGGATGTTCCGGAAAATCAGGGAATCCACAGCAAAACCGGTGTCAGCGCAAGGCTCCGGGCAAAGACCGGGGATGATAAAAAGCTCAAAATCAGCTGGGATCCTTTTAATAAGGCAAGCCGCAAAATGAAAATAAATAAATAAATTTTTTCCTTGCCCCCTATGTTGATCATGCCGGGTTCTTACTTATTCTTTTGAAGAAATTAAGCCGAAAGATGGGGCCTGTGCGCCCGCTTATTCAATGGACTCAATGCATGCCTAATAAAAATTTATCGGTAACTTTACAGGCTCCCCAAAAAATTATTTTTAATGGAATTTAAGGTCCATGCTCCTTACTCACCTGCAGGCGATCAGCCGGATGCGATCCGGCAACTTACGGAAGGCATTCTTCAGGGCGAAGAATATCAAACCCTGCTGGGGGTAACCGGTTCGGGAAAAACATTCACCATCGCCAAAGTGATCGAGAACGTACAGAAACCTACGCTGGTGCTCACCCATAATAAAACCCTGGTGGCCCAGCTTTACGGGGAGTTCAAACAGTTCTTTCCGGATAATGCCGTGGGTTATTTTGTTTCTTACTATGATTATTATCAGCCGGAAGCGTATATGCCGGTGAGCGATACCTATATTGAAAAAGACCTTTCCATCAATGAAGAACTGGATAAACTGCGTCTGCAGGCAACGACCCAACTGCTGAGTGGCCGCCGGGATATTATTGTAGTGGCCTCCGTCAGTTGCATTTATGGTATCGGTAATCCGGAAGAATTTGAAAACGGGATCGTTCGCATCCAGAAAGGACAAACCATTTCCCGGCAGGGATTTTTACATTCCCTTGTCAACTCCCTTTATTTCCGCGATCAGTTTGAATTTAAAAGAGGCTCCTTCCGCGTACAAGGAGATACAGTGGACATCAACCTGCCTTACCTGGATTACGGTTACCGGGTTACCTTTTTGGGCGATCAGATTGAAGAGATAGAAAGTTTTGAAATGAAATCCGGCAAGCGCATCATGCCGATGGAAAATGCTGCCGTGTTTCCTGCAAACCTTTACCTGGCCCCAAAAAATATGATTCAGCAGATTCTGCAGGAGATCCAGGATGAAATGGCTGCCCAGGTTAATTATTTCAAAAGTACCGGCAAATTCATCGAAGCGCAACGCCTCAGCGAGCGCGTCAACTTCGATGTGGAAATGATCCGCGAACTCGGCTACTGCAACGGCGTGGAAAATTACTCCCGGTTTTTTGACCGGAGAAAACCGGGTACAAGACCTTTCTGCCTGCTCGACTATTTCCCAAATGATTTTTTATGTGTGATCGATGAAAGCCACCAGACCATCCCGCAGGTGAGTGGCATGTATGGCGGCGACAGAAGCAGAAAGCTCGTTCTCGTGAATTATGGATTCCGCCTGCCTTCTGCACTGGATAACCGTCCGCTTAACTTTCATGAATTCGAATCCATGACCGGACAAACCATTTATGTATCCGCCACACCGGGTGATTATGAATTGGAAAAAACAGAAGGCGTAGTGGTGGAACAAGTGGTTCGTCCAACGGGATTACTCGATCCGCCAATCCAAATTCGTCCAAGCGTAAATCAGATCGATGATTTATTGGATGAAATTGATAAGCGCATCACCAAAGGCGACCGCATTCTAGTGACCACACTCACCAAACGCATGGCCGAAGAAATGGATAAATACCTGCACCGCAT
>JAYVXJ010000432.1:0-1742 GCA_043785285.1 Chitinophagaceae bacterium | reverse complement strand
TGGGTTATTATGAAACCACCAAAGATGAAAGCACCAGCTTTTTCTTTGATTACTTACCCAGGGGCACACATGTATTCGAATACCCATTGTTTGTAACTACAGCAGGAACATACAGCAATGGCATCAGTACGCTGGAATGCATGTATGCGCCGGAATTCGCAGCACATACCGAAGGCCTGCGTATCCGGGTAGAAGAAAAATAATTTTTATGGAAGAAATCGATGTTTTGGTCGTTGGCCAGGGGTTGGCAGGCACCTGGTTAAGCTGGTGGCTGGAGCAGGCTGGTCTTTCCTGCCTGGTAATAGATGATGCTGATCATTCATCCGCTTCCATACATGCGGCCGGACTGATCAATCCGGTTACGGGACGAAGAATGGTAAAAACCTGGATGATCGATGAGCTGATGCCTTTTGCCTGGAAGGCATACCAGGATATGGGTTTAATTCTTCAGTCAGAGCTGATAACGGAAACATCCGTTATTGATTTCTTTCCTACCGTGCAGATGTTGCAGGCATTTCAAAAAAAATATGCAGAGGATTCATCGTATTTGCATATTCAGGAAAGCCTATCGCAGGCTTCTCCGGGGGCAAATCCGATGTATGCGGGCCCTGGCTTTGAAACCTGGTTCCGCTTTGGCCTGGGATGGGGATCCATCTGTCCCTGTTATCTTGTACGCACGGAAAAATTATTGACCGGCTGGCGCGATCATCTTCGAAAGACAGGGAATTTAAGAGAAGAAAGATTTGATGTGAATAAGCTCGTTCTTACTGAACCGTTTATTGAATATGCGGATAAGCGTGCCCATTATATTGTCTTTTGTGATGGCAGACGTGCTGCAGAAAATAAATTTTTTAAGAAATTGCCCTTTGCGCTGAATAAAGGCGAAGGCTTGCTGGTTGAAATAAAAGATATTCCTCAGCAAACTGTTTTCAAAAAAGGCATGAGCATTATACCTTGGAGGGAAAATATTTTTTGGGTGGGATCTTCTTATCAATGGGAGTTTGCTGATGATCAGCCTTCGGAGAACTTCAGATTATCTGCAGAAAATTGGATAAAGAATTTCCTCAAAGTTCCGTTTAAAATAATGGATCATTTTGCAGCGGTACGCCCCGCTACGCTGGAAAGACGGCCCTTTGTGGGCTTTCATCCGGGATATCCCCGGGTTGGCATGCTCAATGGATTGGGTACCAAGGGTTGTTCCCTCGCACCCTATTTCGCTGCGCAACTGGTGGAGAAAATTGCCGGCAGGAACAGTATTGATCCTTTAGTGGATATCAGGCGCTTCGAAAGGGTTTTAGGAAAGCAAAATTGAAGGGGTTTCCACTTTATTGTAGTCATTCCCATCTTTTATTTTTTTTTACAGTAGCCATAATTTAGGTAATAGACGAAAGTGAAAATGATGCGAACCCGCAGAATGAACTTCGTTCTTTCAGATCAGATTTTTTATGGACTAAACGTGGAATAAAGAACCCCTAATTCAAACTCTCCGCTTCCTGATTAATTGCCTTTAACAGAAAGATTGCCTTTCCGTTGCGCCTCTGCAAGGGATCTTGTTTTAAAAGCCTGGACATCGCTTCGTAAAGTTCAGGTAGATCCTGCCTTAAGCATACGGGATTCTCGAAAAAGGTTTCGACAGCCACCGCCCAGAATTCGTGGTAGTTAACAGACGCATATTCTCCCAATAGATTGCGGTTTCCCCCCTGCATACTGGTAAAAATAGGGCGGGCTACTTTGGAAAAGTT
>JAYVXJ010000431.1:0-1744 GCA_043785285.1 Chitinophagaceae bacterium | reverse complement strand
CAACAACTGATGATCAGGGCATGTTTAGCTTTCTATTGGATGTTGATAATTATATTATTGTTTTTAGTGCTATAGAGTATAGAAGTCTTTCTCAACCGGTTTATATCCTCGACAAAAATTTTATAACCGTTGAGCTCAAAAAAAGACTTCCTTCTGAACTGCCCGAAGTAATTGTAGAAATCAGAAGAAAAGACGCCAACGTGTCGGATGTAAAAATGAGTACCATCAATATCAATCTGGCCCAACTTAGAAAAACACCGCTTGTTTTTGGGGAAGCAGATATCCTGAAGGCCCTGACCCTGCAAACGGGAATCACAACCATTGGCGAGGGGGCAGGCGGATTTAGTGTCCGGGGCGGTAATGCGGATCAAAATCTTGTATTGATAGATGGTGCGCCTCTTTTCAATACGTCGCATCTGCTCGGCTTCTATTCCACCATTAGCCCTGAATCCGTTCAGGATTTTACGCTTTATAAAGGGGCCATTCCAGCTTCTTTTGGGGGCAGGTTATCCTCCCTGATATCCCTCAATATCAAACCCGGAAATGATAATAAAATCCGTTACAGTACCAGTATTAGTCCTATCAGCCTGCATTTTTTTGCCGATGGACCAATCATAAAAAATAAACTGACCTTTTCTGCCGGAGGCCGTATTGCTTATCCCAAGCTGATCATGAATCAGTTTCCCGGTTCCGTTAGCCAAAGCAGTGCCTTCTTCTATGACGGGGATGCTAAGCTTGTCTACAAGTTCAACCTCAGAAACCAGATCTCCGCGTCGTTATACAGAAGCTATGATATTTATACGTTTTCCGGGGACACCAGCTATAGCTGGAAATCTACTGTGGTTGCGGTTAACGGAAGATCAGATTTTAGTAAGAAATTAAGTATGTTTTACAATGTGAATTCCAGCTATTATTCTTCTGATATCAACGGGTTACAAAAGAATTTCCAATTCCGGTTGCGGAATACCATTCAGCACCAGGAAGCTAAGGCCGCCCTTCATTTTCAGGCCACCGACCAGATTTATATTGAAAGTGGTTACAACTTTATCCACTATGAGGTAAGTCCGGGAGAACTAAATCCAACCCAATCCGCATCCCTGATCAATCCACAGAGCGTTCAAAAAGAATTTGGAAATGAAACGGCGAAATACATTTTGGGCCGCTTTGAAATTACCCCCTTCATTTCCCTGGAGGCCGGAATCAGGCATTCGGATTTTTCCTATAGGGGGCCACATACTATTTATCAATACGCACCGGGAGTTCCAGCTTCCAGAGAAACCATCATAAACAATATTCAATATTCCAAGGGTAAATCAATTCAAACCTACCAGGGAATTGAACCCAGGCTGATATTGAAAATCGGCTTGAACTATGCCACTTCCATTAAATTAAGTTATAGTAAAACAAGGCAATACCTGCAATTGGTTTCAAATACCATAGCCATAACACCCGTCGATTATTGGAAGCTGAGTGATCCTATGGTTCAACCCGCGATAGCAGAGCAGGTTGCCGCAGGCTTCTTCAAAAATTTTCAGAACGATGCCATTGAAACTTCTCTGGAAGGATTTTACAAAACATCCGAAAATCTGATCGATTACAAAAATGGAGCATCCCTTTCCATGAACCCCTATATTAATTCAGATCTGCTGCCTGCAAAAGGGAGGGCTTATGGAATAGAATTAAATGTAAAAAAACCCAAAGGAAAAATTACAGGACAACTGGCGTATACCTGGTCAAGGTCCCT
>JAYVXJ010000430.1:0-5961 GCA_043785285.1 Chitinophagaceae bacterium | reverse complement strand
TGTCGCTGAAAATTGATTTTAAGTCGCCGATTTTCCTTACTGTTTTACTGATTTTATTGCCTGTTAGTTGCCTTCCTGAAAAACCGACTTCCGGTAAAAAAATATTGCTCATGCTGATGAAGCTTTCTGTATTTGGTTTTAAAATGATTTTCTGTCAATCATGACAAAAGCATTTTCGATGATTTCCCCCTTGCCTGATACTGCCATTTCTGCAATGGCTTTTCCCATGGCGGCAAAATCAGTGGTGATAGTGGTAATTCCATCCGCGATGATGCTTTTCAAATTAGTTTCATTGTAGGAGATCACACCAATATCCTGTCCGAGTTTCCAATTCTTCAATTTAGCTGCTTTGATGATTTCAACCAGGTGATTATCGTCAATGACAATGAAAGCATCGTGCTTTTGGATTTGGTCAGCCGAAATGGTATTTTTTACTGCTGTTTGTGTAACATTCTTTTTGGAAAACTTATTAAATCCGGTGATAATATCCCTGGTGCGCAATGAATCCGGAAATAATAAGAACAACCTTTTGTATTTTGCTACCAACAGTTGTGATGCCATTAAAATGGAATATATGTCCTTCTCGAAATTCTGATATACGCCCGGATACAGCTTTTTGTATTCTTTAAATCCCACGTCGAGCAAGTAGGTATTTTTCGGATCCAGTTTTGAAAGAATGGCCGGGGTTTCTGCATTCACTTCCGGCATGATGATAAAAGTATTGTAATAAGCCGACTGCTCCTTTATCAGCGTTTCAAACATCTTAATGCTGTGGTAGTGAAAATAAATGTCCAGGGAAGAAGTTTTCGGCAGTTGGTTCAGCAAGGCATTGAACAGCGTTTCCTTGTAAGGCGTAAACGTGCTGAACAACAAAAAAATATTTTGTTTTTGCCTGGTTTGGGTACTCGAAACATAATATCCTTTTCCCGGAATTGAATCGATGATACCCGAAGCCCGGAGGTCATTGTATGCAGCAAATACGGAGCCCCTGGCAAGCGAAAATTGAGCGGCGATCTGGTTTACGGAAGGAAGAACGTCGTCTTTGCTTAATACACCGTTTTCAATATTCCGGTAAATGGATTGTACAATTTGCTTATAAACGGGCATGGCAAGCGAAGGATCCAATTCAATAAGTGAGGTTGCCTGCTTTTTCTTCATTGCGGTAGATTGTATGAGCTGTTTTGGTTATTTGCCTGACGAATAGTTCCTTAAACAGTCATTTAACAAATATAATAGATAATTGTTAACAAGTACTAGTATATACTAGTATATAATAAAAAATATCCATTTTGATAAAATGATTTTACAGCACAAATGTATTTGAACCCTTTTGTATTGCAAGCGTAGTGGAAAGGCCATTCCGTTTAACTTTTAGGGTAAACGGCCCTGATGTTTCCACCTGTATTTTTATTTTTTGGCTGTTTTGATCCACGGGAGAAGCCAGTAAAGTAGCTACCCGGCTGTTGAATCGAAAATTGCGGCAACCTGATTTCCGGGAACTCCGGATCGTCCAGTTAATCTCATTTTTAGGTGCATTGGCTTTAAGGCCAATAGCATATTCTATAAAGTACATTATCGGACCGATTCCGCTCCATCCCACAAAATCCTTTTCTACTGCGGAGCCGTCATCATGCAATCCATAAGTACTGCTTTCGGGTGCATAATTCTCCCAGATCGTTCCAGTTTTTTTATAAACTTCTGCCACCAGATGTATGTGTTTCATGGCGATCTCGAAGGCTTCTTCATCATACCCGTAATTTTCCAGTCCGCGGATCACCATCGTATTCGTAGGTGCCCAAACGGAACCGCACCAGTAATTGCCGGTTAGCGAAAATCCTTTTTCATCGGCAGCCAGCGTGGGAACCGGATTCCGGGTGCCAAAGGTGGCAGGATTTTTCAGTTGATCCAACAATTGGAAAGCCTGAGCCGGAGAAGCTACTTTCGCCAGCAGGGTCCAGAATCCAGCAACCGTTTTTATGCCAGACTGTTTCCCATCTACTGTAAGGTCCATATAGAAATGCTGTTTATCGTTCCACATTTTCTGATTAATCAGATTGGAAAGCGCGGATGCTTTTTTCCTGAACTGAAGGGCCTGTTCCGTCTTACCCGTTGCAGAAGCGATGTCTGCCATTTTCAAATCGAACAATACCATTTCGGATGAAATGTCAATGCCGGTTCCTCCGGATTTTAAAAATGGATTTCTCTTAGAATTATCCATGCTGGCCCAGTCTGTCATGTATAATCCGTTGCCCTGCCGGATATATTTATCCAGCGCTTCATAGTATTTCAACAGGGGTTTCCAAATCCGGTACAATCTTTCTTTATTGCCCGTGATTAGATAACTTTCCCATTCGGCCCAGGCCAGTATCGGATGATCCAAACCATCCAGGGTCAGCAGGGGAGCCGGAACCGGTGCGGTTCTGTTTACATAAATAATATCTTTCCCCTGAGGTTGCCCCTCCGGGATGCTGTATCCTCCGCGGCTAAATAAGGTTTTATTGCCTTCTGTGTTCACCCAGGGCGTATAGTCATCGCCCGTTTTGCGTATGATCTCACGGCATATTTCCCCGTCCTGATGTTGTTTAATATAAAAATTATCAAGACTGCCTATGCCGGGAACCAACGGATACCCGTAATTGCAAAACATGGTCATGAAACCGGTATCCCATAAAAAAATATTGTTATTAAATGCCGCATCAATAAAGGGAGATATAAATCCGCTGCCCCGTGAGGGGTTATTAAAATGTTTGAAAGCGAGCTCCCAGGCTTTCCAATAGGTTTCGACCAACAGGGTATCTTCATCAAATACCGGAGAAGGCAATAATGATTTTGCAGATGACCATTCCGGCAGGGAGGCAGGGGGGGAACTTATTTTTGAAAAGTATACACCCTGACGGTCTTCCTGAGCCCGGAGCTTACTGCTGGAAAATAAAATCAACAAGCAGCATAAATATTTGAAGGTCAGTTTCATTATTATGGTTGTTGAATGTTAGTAAATGTTATGTGGCCCGCATTTGCGGATTGGCTATTTTCCATTGATTGCAATCGACAGGGATTTATCTGAATTCGCAAAAAGCGCTTCCGGTCCGTCCTTGCCGGATAAAAGCGGAATCCGCTTTCCATTTACTTTAATGTTTTTTAATTTCCCGGAAAACTGATGCAGGACCAGTTTCACCTGACTAAACCTGGTTGAAAAACTTCCCTGCTTTTCAACCAGTACCAAGAGATCCGATGTGGGATCCCAGTTAATGACCCTTTTATAAAAAACTCCTTTTTCGTAGGAAAAATCTGTTCCATTGTCTTCATAATAAGTAAATGAGTTTTTTTCGTTTCCATACCACAGGTGTATTTGCAAAATGCCGTCGGATGGCTGGGAAACAAATTGAACCGGTGTTTGCATCGGAATGATGGCTCCGCTTTTAATGAATACGGGCAAATCATTATCGGGAGAGGCAACGGTAATTTCGCAGGGACCCAGTAAAGCTGTTCCGGTAGACATACGGTACCACATGCCCCGGGGCAAATACATTTTTACTGAATCTGCTGTACTCGCAGCCGGCACAACCAGGATATCGTCTCCGCATATGAATTCATGCTGGTATTCCTTTTTATAAACGAGGGTATCAAAGGTATAACTGTAAGGCAATGCTTTTAGTATCGGTACCCCTGCGGAAACGGAATGGTAAAAAGCGGCATAAAGGTACGGTAACAGGGAATAGCGGTAACGGATAGACGAACGCAGTTCGCTCCTTACGGGCTCATCGAAAGCATAGGGTTCATGGGGATTGCTGCCTACCGTATGGTTTATGAATAAGGGCATGTATACGCCAAGCTGCATCCAGCGGACCATCAGGGCCGGCGTGGGATTACCAGTGAACCCGCCGATATTCATTCCCACATAGGAAAGACCGGTAAGGCTAAG
Organism: Chitinophagaceae bacterium; assembly: GCA_043785285.1. Classification (GTDB taxonomy): domain Bacteria; phylum Bacteroidota; class Bacteroidia; order Chitinophagales; family Chitinophagaceae; genus Puia. The sequence goes on along the minus strand of JAYVXJ010000430.1, from coordinate 2,039 downwards.
GCTCAGGCTCATGCGGGTGTCCATGAACATATGCATGTCGTTGGATTGGTTATCGCCGGTCCACATGGCAGCATAACGCTGGATGCCCGAAAAGGCGGACCTTGAAATATTAAAAGGACGCAAGCCCGTGAGTTGTTTCACGCCTTCATACGTTGCCCTTGCCATTTGAAAACCATATACATTCCTTCCTTCTTTAAAGGTAACGGGGTTGTTTTCATCTCCCATAAGCAGTGCGCCCGGGGCATTTTTCCGGAATATGGCCGGCTCGTTCATGTCATTTAAGAAACCGGTTATGCCATCGTTTGTATAAACTTTTAAATGTTCTTTCCACCATTCCCGGGTGGCCGGTTTTAAAAAATCCGTAAAATGACTCGGCCCTGCCCATACGGATCCGGCAAATGGCTTGCCATCCGGGTAACGGATGAAGCGACGGTCCTTTATTCCTTCCTCATATAAGGGATAACCTTTTTGGATTTTCAAAGCGGGGTCTAGAATAACGTACAGGTGTGCTCCCATGCTTTTCAGGGATTCTACCATCTGTTTGGGATGCGGAAACCTGGTTTTATCCCAGGTAAACACTTTAAATGAATCCATATAATCAATATCGCAGAATATCAGGTCGCAGGGAATGTTGTTTTCCCGCATGCGTTTCATCACATCCAGCACCGCGCCTTCCGACATATAACTGTACCTGGATTGGATGTAGCCCAGCCCATATAAGGGAGGCATGGTCATGCGGCCGGTAATATGGGTGTAATCGCTGATGATTCCGGCCATGCTAGACGCACCAAAAAAATAATAATCCATTTCGCCCCCTTTCGCACTGAACGAATAATACTGGTGGTCTTCCCCGCCCAGATTAAAATCAAATGTGGATACATAGCTGTTGTCGAAGTAAATGCCATAAATGTTTTTGTCATGTATTCCCATAAAAAAAGGCATAGTGGAATACATCGGTTGGGTACCTGCAGTGAATCCGTAAGCATCGTTGTTTAAATTGACCAGGGTTGTTGATCGGTGGTTCAGGTCGCCTGTTTTTTGACCGAGTCCCAGAAATTTCTCGTCGTTGAACATTTTACGGTAACTGATCACTTCGGTTCCATTCCAAGCCATGCCAAGCGTTTCATCATCTCCGGAAAGCAGCTGTCCTGTTCTTTTATTGAGAAAATCAATCCTGACCGGATTCTTATTCACGGCAACCAGCAACGAATCCGTTTCCAGTATTAACTGTTCGTCTGATTCTTCTTTCAGATTCAAATTATTCTCCGGAAGGGCTATCACTGCAAAAGAATTTCGTTTGTTTGCCGCGTCCTTATCTTTCAGGAACCTGATGCGAATGATCGAAGGTCCGTAGGAGATAACGCTGATATACGCATCTGTTGTCTGTATTCCGAAGCCGTTCTGGATTTTTTCCGATGCGATAAATTTGCCGGCCTGTACCAGAGTGGCTGCCTGCTGGGCTTGTACCTTTACACCCGCCAGCAAGATGGAGGAAAGCAAAAAGCAATGGACGATTTTAAGTTTCCCTTTCATGTTAACCCGTTTAGTGGGATGAGTATGTTTTAAAAATTCAATTCAGAGGTGCTTGTTTTCACCCCTGTTTTACAAGCTGCTTTAACAAATATAATAGATAATTATGGAAGAAGTACTAGTATATACTAGTATATAAAATATAATGGAGAAAGGACGTTTTGGGAAACCAGGGAAATATTGGCTGACACGTAAGAAAATACGGAAATAAAACCAAGATAGAATCCGGACCTATTATGAATTTTTAACTTGGCCTGCATTTTTCCATGCCTGTATGCTGTCCGGATAAATCGATACACCTCGGGGATAACGGTCAGTATACCTTCCATTAAAAAATCCACGGCAGGCCGGGTAACCCCAACAATATTCATTATGGGGGCAGCAGTGTAAGTCCAGTGAGTTTACATCTTTTTGGCGAAGGCCCGTTAATCAAAAAAAGTAAATTGACCAGCAGCCTTCAGGGACTTTGTAATTGTTAGAGCAAAAGGTTAATGAATCTATTGTATTTG
>JAYVXJ010000429.1:0-1747 GCA_043785285.1 Chitinophagaceae bacterium | reverse complement strand
TCATAGCAAACGGGTTTTCCCATATTGGGAAAATAACTAAAATCAGGATAACACTGGGGAATAATAACAGTGTAACAACTGACAGCACACATAGTTTTCCACTTCCAATTTGTGATGCCAGCCCTTATGTTTATGCGAATATCAGGTCTGGTTCATTAGACAGTTTAGGCGGTGGACAATTTTTGATCCGCATTGATTTTAACGTAGCCAGGTCAATTGAATTTGAAGACGGGCAGTATTGCCTGCAGCCTAAATTGAAATCATATTGCACAAAAACTACCGGGATTATTGAAGGCGAAGTTTTTCCGCGGGAAGCGCAGGCCAGCATAATGATATTTAATAATACCGATACTGCATTTGCCATTCCTGAAGACGAAGGTGAATTTAAAGTGCGCGGTTTATCGGAAGGAACCTATTCCGTATTATATAAAGCGGTATCACCCTATAAGGACACCACCCTGCTGAATATACAGTTGCAAAAAGGTATAGAAACCAAATTGCCGGCTATTACATTACACCAGTAATGATTTAGCTTGAGATTAAATAGTAAGCGGCCGCTTCATTATAATGTATGAAGCGGCCGCTTACTATTTATATACATAGCCCCCCTGCACCAATGCAGGATATGTTCAGGACTGCACCTCTTTTAAACGGGAACGGAAGCTTGCCCGGGTAGGTTGAATTTCCAATCGCTGGCACCATCCCATTAAGGTATTGTGTATGTCATCCAAGGCTTGTTTCTCCGTTGTCGATAACTCCGTTGTAGACATTCTGCTGATGACACGAATGGGGAGCCCTCTTTTATGCATGAAATATTTAGCGCTCAGAGGATAATGCCGGGAGATGATGGGATCGGCTTTTGTTAACTCGGATTGAAGCCACTTAACATCCTCCTGTTTATCCGGGTTGGTTGCATGATTACACATCCAAACCAAGATTTCGGGGTAGAAATTTCCCGCTATAGCAGACATTCCTTTTGCTCCCATCTGCAGGGAATACATGGCGTTCGGAGTATGCGCATCATAAAATTCTATCCTGTTGTTTTTAATCAATGCCAGTTTAGCCTTAATCTTCTCCAAATCGATGGAAGTATCCTTATAGTATACCAGGCGATTTGTTTCCAATAATGACTTGAAGAGGTCGGGCGTTATGACTCTTTTATAGGGCGAAGGGCATTCATAGAACCCAAGGGGTATATTGTCTGTAAGTATGCACATCTTTTCAAAATTTCGGAATAAGACATCATCGCTTTCATCCACCTTGGCATAATGGCTGGTAATCAGTATAACAGCATTTACTCCGGTATGATACATTTTCTTGGCAAATTCCGCCTTGTCCTCAATCGTTTCACCGAATGACCCCGAAGCGACAACGGGAACCGAACCGTTCACTTTCTTTACAACATGCGTGGCCAGGGACAACCTTTCTTCTTCCGTCAGATTATACATTTCACTGCTAAGGCAATTGGCAAAAAATCCTCTTACGCCTGCGGCCAGGTAAAATTCGATCAGCCTGTTCAACACCTCGAAATCGATCTTGCCTTTTGCATCAAAAGGGGTTATCATCACAGGAACAAATTTTTTATCTGTTCCGTTCATCCATCCTCGCCGTTCCGGTTCCGTACGCGGTACCGGCTGCCTGTACCGGCCGGCAAACAATTTTTCACTGATGGATGCAGAAATGGCCAAAGCAACGCCGCCGGCTGTCATTTTTTCTAAAAAAATACGTCGGGAAGATTTGATCTTTT
>JAYVXJ010000428.1:0-1750 GCA_043785285.1 Chitinophagaceae bacterium | reverse complement strand
TTTACTCAGCAATGTGCAGCCGATATTAATGCAAAATGCCTTTGAAGCTGTATTGGAAGATGTGCCATACTACAGACAAACTTCGCTACTGGTTGAAGTTTTGCCGGTACTCATCCATTGCGACGATTGTGATATAAATACCGAAGTAAAGAATTATAAGTTCGTATGCAGTTGCGGAAAGCCGAGCAGAAATATTGTGCAGGGAGAAGAATTGCTAATAACTAAGGTTGAGTTTGCAGACGAATAATGTAGTTGCAGATTGGAATGCAAAAGAAATTGAATTTTGAAAAACGAAAATGGATTTAATAATTAATTCCTGATTAATAATTTTTAAATATAAAAATGTCAACACCAAAATCAAACAGGGCGCCGGTTGGTTCTGTACAATGCGAGAATACTTCATTGAATCTGCTGAAGGCAAATGATTTTGTCGCAAAGATCATTCGTGACCGGCTACAGGAAATACTGGTTATAAATATTTGTTCTGCCCCAGGTAGTGGCAAAACCACGCTCATGCAGGAAACCGGAAAGCTATTAAAAGATAGATTAAATATGGCTGTGTTGGTAGGTGATCCGGAAACGGAAAGAGATGCTATAAGAATGAAGGAAGTAGGCATCAATGCTTTGCAAATAGTAACGGGTGGCATGTGCCATATTGAAGCGCAGATGATATTGCAGGCTTTGGATCATATTAATCTCAATGGAGTGGATGTATTGTTTATAGAAAATGTTGGCAACCTGGTTTGCCCTGCAGCGTTTGATTTGGGAGAAGATTTCAGGGTGACGGTAATATCCTGTACTGAAGGAGATGACAAGCCAAAAAAGTACCCGCGCATGTTTCTTACCAGTGAATTAATGCTGGGCTCCAAATCAGATCTGCTTCCGTACATTCCATTTTCCGTGGATGCTGTAACGAAGGATGCAAGAGATATTAATCCTGATTTGGAAGTAATTACTATATCGAGTTTGAAAGGCGAAGGGCTTGACAAATGGTGCGAATGGCTAATGAATAAGGTAAAAAACAAAAAAGAAAATTTGATTATGGTGAATAATTGATTGAGGTATGAGATTACCCCCATGCAGTTGAAAAAATTTATTTTACGTGCAGGATCTTTTTTGATTGTTGGCAAAAGTTGTAAAAACAGTTTTGGAAACTTATCACATACATATTAATGGAGTCGTACAGGGAGTGGGTTTCCGGCCGATGGTATACCTGCTGGCCAAAGAAATGCAGCTGAATGGATACATCAAAAATGGCAGCGATGGTGTACACATTTTTTTTAATGCTTCTGATCAAAACGCAATTTTATTTTTCGATAGAATAAAAGAAGAGGCGCCAAAGCAATCAAGAATTATCTCTTCGGAAATTAATAAGTCCGAAAAAATTCACTTTCATGATTTTTCAATTTTGGTAGATGAAACCGACGATTTTTCAAAGAAGGTGTTATTATCTCCCGATACTTCCGTTTGTCAATATTGCAGGAATGAATTGAGAGATATAAATAATCGCCGTTATCGATATCCTTTTATTACCTGTACGCAATGTGGTCCCCGTTATTCCATAATTAATAAGCTGCCGTATGAAAGGCATTGGACTTCCATGCAGCCATTTGAAATGTGTGAAGATTGCAAAAGGGAATATAATAATATTGCAGACAGGCGATTTTTTTCCCAAACGAATTCCTGTGCGGCGTGTGGTATAAAATTGAGCATTTATGAAAATGCCAACTCGTCTTTAGGCGGAGATTCC
>JAYVXJ010000427.1:0-5974 GCA_043785285.1 Chitinophagaceae bacterium | reverse complement strand
CCGGAACCAGTCATCGTCGTGCATCAGTTTGATCCACTCCCCTGCTGACTTGCGCATACTTTCATTCCAGTTCTCCGGGGTTCCCAGGGTGATTTCATTTTTAAAATAGCGGATAAAAGGCGCCAGCGAATGGCTATGAGCCAAATCATAGACTTCATTACCCGGACTATCATCTGTAATCACTACCTCAAAATGCCGGTAGGATTGGAGCAGAATGGAGTCCAGCAAGCGTTTCAGGTATATCACCCGGTTATAAGCCGGAATACAAATAGAAATGAAAACCACCTTTCCCATCCGGCAAAAATAACGGTAGTGTGGATAAATTCATCTGCCTATTAATATATCTTTATCAAATTATAGCACGAAAATTGTTGCACATTCAGCAACACTTCAGATTATGCTTATCCAAAACAGGAATATTCAGTTTACAAAACTGATCAAAACGGAGGGTCGTATCCGTGAGTTCAATTTCAGAAAAGTCAACGGACTGCATGAAGAACTCTTTACGGTTGATGTAAGTGACGACCGCGGAAACCGCATCATGTTTAAAATGCATAAAGAAGGTAACGGCTGGACTATCCTTACCGATCAGGTCCTGCCCGACTGGGTGCGGAATAGTTCCGCCAAATTCAACGAGCTGATCGAAGAAGAACTCAAAATTTCCTGATCCGCGGTACCGGCTCCGAAGCCTTTCGTCATGGTTCAATTCAATGCCGTAATACTTCAGTTTAACCAACAGGGGGAAAAGACCGGATGGTCTTATATTTCTATTCCAAAGGAAATTGCACAGGAAATTAAACCCGGAACAAAAAAATCTTTTCGCGTAAAAGGCAGGCTGGACAGCCATCCCATTACTAAAACAGCCCTGCTTCCCATGGGAGAAGGAGATTTTATTCTTCCATTGAATGCTATTATCCGGAAAGCCATTCATAAAAAGAAGGGCGCCATGCTGAAAGTACAATTACAGGAAGATAAACAACCTCCGGTCATTTGCCGGGAACTATTGGACTGCTTAGCAGATTCACCCCAGGCGCTCAACCATTTTAATGCCCTTCCCGGCTCCCATAAACTGTATTATAGCAAATGGATAGAAAGTGCTAAAACGATTCAGACAAAATCAAAAAGGATTGCACGAACGATTGCGGCCATGGAAAAGAATATGAGCTATGCGGAAATGATGCGCGCCAATGCACAAACTGTTAATAAGTAAGTTTGACAGAATATGGGTTTAAATAATTAAATTTGAAAGGACGCACAAGATGTTGTCGCAAAAACCTTTTTTGAAAACTTTAAATGCTCGGAATTGACTGAAACCATCATCAACCTGGACACCGTAAATCCTATCGAATTCTTTGGCGTAAATAATGGAAAACTGGACCTTCTCAAAAAAAAATTCCCCTTACTTAAAATCCTCTCCCGGGGCACCCAGATCAAATTAAGCGGAGCACCGGAACAAGTAGAGTCGGCCAGGGAAAAAATTGATCTCCTGCTGCAATACCTGGAAAGAAACGGGAGCCTGACAGAAAATTATTTTGCTCAGATTCTCGGTGGGGACGATGCCGAAACGGTAGATCATTTCGTTGACCGCAACCCAAATGACATCCTTGTATTCGGACCCAATGGAAAAACGGTTCGTGCCAGAACCGTGAACCAGAAAAAACTGGTTACCGCCTCCGAAAAAAACGATATCGTTTTTGCCATCGGGCCCGCGGGTACAGGTAAAACATATACAGCTGTCGCTATGGCCGTACGGGCGCTGAAAAATAAAATGGTCAAGAAAATCATTCTTACCCGCCCGGCTGTGGAAGCCGGAGAAAACCTCGGATTCCTGCCAGGCGACCTGAAAGAAAAAATTGATCCCTATCTCCGGCCCCTGTATGACGCCCTCGATGATATGATTCCGGCTGATAAACTGGGTTATTACATGACCACCCGCACCATCGAGATCGCCCCGCTGGCTTATATGCGTGGCCGAACGCTCGATAATGCGTTCATCATCCTGGATGAAGCTCAGAATACAACCGACCTGCAGATAAAAATGTTCCTTACCCGTATCGGACCCAATGCGAAAGCCATCATTACAGGCGATCTCACCCAGATTGATCTTCCTAAAAACCAGAAAAGCGGACTCGCAAAAGCCCTGTATATCCTGAAGGGAATTGAAGGGATCGCGCATATAGAACTGGATGAAGAAGATGTGGTGCGGCACAGGCTCGTAAAAGCCATCATCAGGGCTTACGAGAAAGACAAACTGATTGAACAGGGAGGTGTTTCCTGAGGATTTCCGGAAATCAATCCATTCATGCCGTACCTTCAAACAATAATTAATTTAAAAAAGAAATCGTTGAAAACCCTTTTCGCCCTGGCTCCCCTTCTGCTGATCCTGAGCTGCAACGCCGGGAAAACGTTTAAAAAAGCAGAAGATGCACAGGATGCCGGAAGGCAATTCATTCGGGCATCGCTGGACGGAGATTATGAAAAAGCACGGTTCTACCTGTTGAATGATTCTGTTAACCTGCTCCTCATCAGCAAATGGCAGCAGGGCTTTGATAAGTTGGACAGGAACACCCGTCAACAATACCGGGAAGCCAGTATCCTGCCAATCAATATCAGGGCCATTAATGATTCGGTAACCACCTATACCTTTTCAAACAGCTTCCGTAAAGATACAACTACCGTACATATTGTCCGCGTTAACGGGGAATGGCTGGTGGACCTCAAAGAGATCCTGAATGATAAAAGGTAACCATGAACAAAAGCACTGTTTCTCATCCCTGGCATGGCGTTCCCTATGGCAGCCATGCGCCGAGAATGGTCAATGCCATTATAGAAATTCCACAGGGCTCAAGAGCTAAATACGAAATTGATAAAGAAAGCGGATTACTGAAACTCGACCGCGTGATTTATTCTTCTTTTTATTATCCGGTGAACTATGGATTTATTCCACAAACTTATGGAGAGGATAAAGATCCACTGGATATCCTGGTGATCACCTCCCTGCCCGTGGTTCCGCTTTGTTTGATGGAAGCGAAAGTGATGGGTGTAATGCAGATGATTGACAGTGGGGATGCAGATGATAAAATTATTGCAGTAGCTGCTACAGATCCCGGAGTGAACCATTATAATAATATTGAGGAATTACCGAAACATTTTTTTGATGAGTTGCGGCATTTCTTTGAAGAATATAAAAAACTTGAAAATAAAACCGTTGTAGTGGAAGAATTTGGGGATAAAACAACGGCATTGAAAGTGATCGAAAAAGCCATAGCTGCTTATGATCGGAGTTTCAGAAACAAATGATCCATTCAATTTGTTAATTTATAAGGCCAGCCTCCCCGGTTTGTGCATTTTCCTGTTTTCCGCATCTCTTCTGAAAGCTGAATATAAGCGTGACTGTTCCTCCCCATACCAGTTTAACCGATAAAGAGCTATTGCAGCTTTTTTATGCGGACCATAATAATGAATGGCTTGGATTTCTGTTGGAAAGGTATACCCTTCTGCTTTACGGGGTATCCATGAAATACCTGAAAGACCAGGAGGAGGCTAAAGATGCGGTGCAACAGATATTCCTGAAAGCCATCACTGAATTGCATAAATACGAAGTGACCTATTTCAGTTCCTGGTTGTATATGATTGCCAAAAATCATTGTCTGATGAAGCTGCGAAACAAAAAGTTTCCCGCTAAGCCGGTGGATGCAGCAGAAGAATTGATTGCAGCGGGAGAAGAACCGGATTTTCTGAAAAAGGAAAACAGGTTACTGCAATTGGAGATGGCCATAAAAGATCTGAGTCCGGAGCAAAAGCAATGTATCAAATTGTTTTATCTTCAAAAAAAAACGTATCAGGAGATTGCAGCGGAAACGGGCTTTAGTTTATTGCAGGTGAAAAGCTATATACAGAACGGAAAACGAAACCTGCGCTTACTCATAGATAAAAAAAACCGGTAAATCATGATCAGTTGATAAAACGGAAATGACGGAAGAAAAAAACGATATGTTTTCAAGTGACTCCCAAAAGCCGGATAATAAAAAGCTTTTGGAATACCTCAACGGATCTCTTTCTGATGCCGAACGGACACATTTTGAGGATCAGGTACCGGAGAATCCTTTTTTGCAGGATGCTGTAGAAGGTTTGAATGCTGTAGAAAATAAAGCAGGATTACCGAAAGTGGTGAGCCATTTGAATCAGCAACTTCAGCATCAGCTTTCCCACAAAAAATCCCGAAAAGGAAAAAGGGACGAACCGTTTGGACAATGGATTTATTGGAGTATCGTAATAGTTTTACTGTTGGTTATTGCCGGATTTCTTGTACTCCGGTTTATGTTGAAAAAATAAGCAGCGGTTTATTGGTATTGAATGTAGAGAGGCCTGGGTTTTAGTTTGAGTACCTCTGCCGGCGTAAGCATGCGGCTGTTAGGTTCCCGGTAATCATTTTTGTAGAATAGTTTGAATCCGGTAAACTGAACCGGTTCTTTATAAATAAATTCACGGTACGTAGTGAACTTTCTTGCCTGGGCTCCCCAACCGTCCATGTCCATCACTACCTGCACATAAGGATCCGGTTGAATTTTCCGGTAGTTAGTCACCATGGCCTGAGTAAAGCGGTGTATGACCAGCATCTTCGGCGGCAGCTGGTTTGCTTTAGCCAGATCAGAAAGATATTTGATAACATAGTTTATATCAGCTGCATCAAAAGTTCCGATTACAGAACCCGGTTTTTTCCCGGTTTTCATCGAAAATTCGGGATCTATACCCAAATGCACCTGCGGCATTTTGAGATAGGGTTCCAGCATGGGAATTTCATCCTGAAGCGTACTCAGTCCTACCTGAATATCCAGAAAAACCAGCGCATTGATCCGCGCAGCCATCCGGATCACGGAATCGATTTGTTTGTAAGGCATTCTCAGCCGGTATTTATTCCCTTTCCCCGGTGCGCCCTGGGCAGTTACCGCAATATAATGGAGGGCGGGCAGAACCGGCGTCGTGGAATCCGCAGCTTGCCATTTTTTCACGTCTGCTTTCAACTTTTCCAGCATTTCATCTGTGGGATATTCTCCCAATATGCCCATCTTCTTAGAATATAAATTTCCGTAGTAGGCAACAATCCGATTAAAAGGAAGAAGGGCTCCCGCTACGGGATAATCCTTTTTTACAGGCCATCTTCCCGAAGAATCCCCATTGCTCATGCTGATCAACTTCTTGTTATATAGGGCTGTATCTAAAACAGGCAGTACGATGCTGATGGCTGAATCTTTGTTTATAAGGGTATCCTTTCCATCGGTAGCCGGCATTTGACCGGAGCGTTCATGAAAAGGGCCGTTTGTGCTCAACGTAGCATAGATAAAAAAAACAGCAACGATCCCCAAAGTGATCGCAAAAAACAGGCGGTATTGATTTTTTTTAATTATACGAAGTCTTTCAGCTGTTTTCTGGAGGATTTGCATAGAATGAGTGATTAGCCCTAAAGTAAATGGAATTAGCTGAAAGCAAAACGGGATAAGGGAATCTTTATTTTAGTTTAACCTGATTAAAACCGAATATTTTTATACCAGTTGATCAGCCCGTTGGTAGAAGAATCATGGGAGTTTATTTCACCTGCGTTTTTCAATTCGGGAAGAATTTTACCAGCCAGTTCCTTGCCCAGTTCCACGCCCCATTGGTCAAATGAATAAATATTCCAGATAACGCCTTGAACAAAAATCTTATGTTCATAAAGGGCAATGAGCTGGCCCAGGGTGAATGGGGTGCTTTCCCTGATCAGAAAAGAGTTGGTAGGTCTGTTGCCGCTGAAGTACTTAAAGGGGATCAGCTCAGGGTTTACTTTAGCTTCCGTTAATTCCTCAGGAGAACGGCCATTCATCAATGCTTCCGTTTGGGCAAAGAAGTTCGATAATAATTTTGCCTGGTGGTCACCCAACGGATTATGGCTGATGACCGGAGCAATAAAATCACATGGGATCAATACGGTTCCCTG
>JAYVXJ010000426.1:0-1751 GCA_043785285.1 Chitinophagaceae bacterium | reverse complement strand
AGCTGTTTAACGTTTACTGATCCATGGCAAGTTTAGCGTTCCCGACATGTATTTCCGCTCCCGAGACCCGGATATAACAACTGGTTTCGGAAAATTCCGGAATAAAGCGATCTATCATCGCAAAACAACTGCTATTCTTGAATTCAATACTCTTCAGCTTTCCCTCCCCATCCGTTTTGTAAATGGCCAAACTCCCATCCGCCTGTTTTGACGGGTCAATCATCCATTGGGTAATGGTCGTATCATTTACCGCATTAATCGTTATATCCAATATCCAGTTCGGGTTAGAACTCGGCTGCCCTTTGGGATTGGTTTCTCTGAGCAGAGACAAATAAAAATCCCTTACCAGAAAAACCTGGTTATCTATCGTTAATTCAACCTTGAATGCCATATGCTCCAATTAGCCGGTGAATAGAAAAAGCTTGTTTAATAAACCTTGGAAACAGCTTACTTATTCTGTTCGTATTCTGCCTGCCATTCTGCGGAATCCGGATCATCCCCTTTCTGGCCGTCCAGTTTGATTAAAAAGTTCTTTGCAGGGAAATAAGGCGTCATGTGGATATCCAGGTATATCCTGTCTTTCTGTTTCGGGTCCTGTTCAAAGCGGATAACCTTGAATTTCTCAATCAGTTTGCCCGGGCCTGTGATGCTGTCCAGGAATTTTACAATCTGTTTCTGAAGATCCATCCGGGTATTCACATTAAAATTTTCAAAGGCCCGGCGGTTGAGGAAGTCAATCAATACTTTGATCACGTAGTCAAAAACACGAACTACGGAATAGGTTTGCAGACCGATATTGTCTCCGTTGAATAATGTCTTGGCAGAAAATGGCATTACTTTTCCATATTCGTTCACCATGGGCACGAGGCCTATCTTTTCCAATTGGGCAATTTCACTTTTCTTCAGCGGGAACTTGACTCCATCAATTTCATTTAATGCGCCATGTTTCCTGCCCGCAGCAACCTGGGACATTAAGGTGCTGTATACTTTACCGGCAAGCGCTGTGGAGGGCGGAACAAACAGGTCTTCTTCTTCTCCCACATCCTGCTGTTTGCCTCTTCCCACCAGCCAGTTGCAGGTCATCATGACGTTAGAGAGGTAAGCATCCCCACCAGTCAGGTTTGCTGATTCGAATAAATCAAGCACATCATCCGCTCCGTCCAGGTGTTCAAAATCCGTCACCAGCATCACCTTATTCTTATAGGCAATGCGCGCCCATTTATCCACTACTTTCTTAGACCCCAGATATCCGGGTATGGCCAGGATGGAATAGTTATCCCGCAAATCAAGCCGGTCATAATTTTGCTGCAATTCCTCCGAAACGGCGTCGATAAAGACGGTATTGTCCAGGTCGGATAATTGTTCCATGTCTGCGTTCATTACATAAACGCCTTTTGCTTTATCCTGATCGGTATTCTTATAGAAATTGTTTACCGAACGGTAGGTTCGTTCCAGATCCCGTGTGGCTTCCAATGCATTCTTCAGGTTCTTGTTCAGCATGGTCTGCGCATTGTCTGCCTTTGTCTGCGCATTTTCTACCAGTTCAGCTACTGAATCTGAGGAGGAAAGCAGCTCAATGATATGTTCTAATCTTTTTTTCAAAGAAGCCCTTTCTTCCTTTTTTGAATCTTCAGAAAGAAAGATTTTTTTCCGGGCCTTTTTTTCCGGGTTCATGTTTTGGGCTCCTTCAATACTGGTTTCCACAATGCCAAAACCACCATACTTAATGAGCGCAGCGGATGTTTGTTCAA
>JAYVXJ010000425.1:0-5985 GCA_043785285.1 Chitinophagaceae bacterium | reverse complement strand
AGGCAATGACCAGCAACGGAAATGCAGCTATTGCCGGATTGCTTGATCTGGATCGAAAAACCTACGATCTGACCGCAAAAACACAGTCGGCCGATCTGGGTTATATCCTGAAACAGGATAGCCTGTTCGGAAAAATTACGCTGGATGCCACGGCTAAAGGATCGGGATTTGATCCAAAAAAAATGAATAGTTTATTCCATGTGAATCTTGACGAAGGATACATCAAATCCTATTTGTATAAGGGGTTACTCCTGGATGCTGAACTGCATAACGGATCGGGAACAATTGTTTCTTCCATGCATGATCCCAACATAACGTATGCATTGAACGCAGAGGCAGGGTTCTTAGAAAAGTATCCTTCTGTAAAAATCAAACTGCAGCTGGATACGTTAAACCTGTTGGCTCTTCATCTGGTGAAAGATACCATGCAAATGCATTTTCAGCTCGACGGAGATTTTCCATCCACCAATCCCGATGCCCTGCAGGGTAAAATGAATATTTACGATATCGCTTTTTCCAATGCGACTAAAAGCATGCATACGGATAGTATCCGGTTGGTGGCTGAGCATACGGACACCGCACAGCAGATTCAACTTCGTTCGGAAATGGCGGACCTGGACTGGACTGGAAAATTTAAATTGACCCAGGTACCCGACGCGATTAAACAACTGATCAATACCTATTATAAACTGCCGGATCGGCCGGATACATCCAGGGTTGATGCGCAGGATTGGAGAATGACACTTGCCTTGCGTCCATCTCCGGTAGTGCTGGAAATGATGCCGGCATTAAAGGGAACAGATAGTGTTCAGGGAAATATTTATTTTAATAGCATTGATAAAAATTTGAATCTGCAGGTTCTTGCACCAAAAATTCAATACCATCAGCAAATTATTCACCGGCTGAATTTGCAGGCCGCTACAAAAAATAACGGGATCAACTATTCAATAGCTGTAGCTGATGCAGGATCAAATGGTCTTCAGATATACCAATCTTCCCTCTCCGGAAAAATAGCAGATGATAAACTTTTTACTACCCTGTTGTTGAAAGATAAAAAGGCAAAAGACAGATACCGGCTTTCCGGAAGTTTATCGCAGGTGGCCCACGAAATCCGTTTTGTATTTAATCCGGATAGCCTGAAGCTGAATTACGATCCCTGGAACATTCCGGCCGATAACTACATTCAGTATGATTCTTCCGGCATCCTGGTGCGCAACCTGAAACTGCAGTACAAAACGGAATCACTTTCCATCAACAGCAATGGAAATTCAACCCAATCACCACTGGATCTGGATTTTTCTAATTTTCATATCCGGACCATTACCCAGTTTGCAGAACAGGATTCGCTGCTGGTGGATGGGATAGTTAATGGCAAAGCCGAAATTAAAAATCTGTTTACAAAGCCCCTGTTTACGTCAGATCTGAAGATTGAGAATCTCTCTTATAAAACAGATACTTTGGGTAACCTGGTTTTGAAAGTGAACAACGAAGAACAGAATGCGTATGTTGCCCATATGCTATTGAATGGAAGGGATAACGATGTTCAGGTAGATGGGAAATATTTTTCCGGAGAAAGTAAAATGGATTTAGACGTGAAACTGAATCAGTTGAACCTGGCTTCCTTTAAATCCGTTGCTTCTACACAGATAAAAGATATGAAAGGTTTTTTGAAAGGAACCCTGCATGCCAGTGGGAACCTGGATCAGCCGGTGTTGAAGGGAAGTCTTTATTTTGACAGTGCAGTCATTGTACCGGTGATCACCGGAGAACCATTACGGATGGGTAACGACCGTATAGACTTCGACAACGATGGATTTAATTTTACAGAATTTTCCATGCTCGATTCTGCCGGGAATAAAGCAACGCTGGATGGGAATGTGTTTACGAGTGATTTCCGAAAATACAAATTTGATATGACTTTTACCGCCGAGAATTTCCGTGTAGTGAATGCACCGAAGGAACCTAATCGGGTTTTTTACGGAAAACTGAATATCAATGCGGATGTGGATGTTACGGGCAACCAGGAGCTGCCTAAAGTGAATGCGAATATCCGGGTCAATAAAAATACAGATTTTATTTTAATCCTGCCCAGCAATGATCCGGAAGTAGTGGAAAGACAAGGCGTGGTGTTTTTTGCAGATAAGGACCAGCCTGTAAATAGCGTGCAATTCAAACATTTTCTGGACTCGCTGAGTTCGCATGCGGAATTAAAAGGAATGGATTTGTCGGCCATTATCGAAACCGACAGCAATGCTCAGTTTACCCTGGTCATTGATGAAAGAAACGGAGATGCACTGGCCATGCGGGGCCGCGCGGAATTGTCTGGCGGCATAGATAAAAGCGGAGAAATGACCCTCACCGGAAATTATGAACTGGACAATGGATCCTATAATCTTACGTTGAGTGTGCTACACCGGAAATTTATTATACAGCGGGGAAGCACCGTAACCTGGACGGGTGATCCTAAGATGGCGGACATTGACATCACCGCCATTTATACAGTTAATACGCCTTCTATTGATCTGGTAGAACAACAACTCGCAGGGCGCACGACAAACGAGGTAAACCGGTTTAAGCAAAAATTGCCATTTCAGGTTAAACTTCATATGACAGGTCAGTTACTTCAGCCGCTGATCAGCTTTGATATTAATCTGCCGGAAAATCAGCTGGCCCTCTGGCCCGAAGTGGATCTCAAATTGCAGCAGATGCGCACCGATGAAGCGGAAGTGAACAAGCAGGTGTTTGCGCTACTGTTATTGGGCCGGTTTATTACTGAAAATCCATTTGAAAGTGCGGCCGGTGGAACCAATGCCAACACCATTGCCCGGCAGAGTGCCAGTAAAATTCTGAGCGACCAGTTGAATCAACTGGCCGGATCGCTGATTAAAGGAGTGGATGTAAATTTCGACCTGAATTCTAATGAAGATTACACATTAGGTACCAGGCAGAATCAGACCCATTTGAATGTGGCTGTTTCCAAAAGCCTTTTCAACGACCGGATCCGGGTAAGTGTGGGCAGCAATTTTGAACTGGAACAAACTAATCCGAATCAGAGTGCATCTACTATTGCGGGTGATGTAAACCTGGATTACAAATTAAGCAAGGATGGACGATATATGATCCGGGTATACCGGAAAGATCAGTATGAAAGTGTGGTGGAAGGGCAGGTAGTTGAAACAGGCCTGAGCTTCATTCTTACTTTCGACTATGATCAATTCAGGGAGTTATTTGAAAACAGAAAAACCGAAAAGAAATTAAAAAAGCAAAAGTCCCGGAAAAAGGAGGCTGAAAATAATGCCGCGGGAAAATGATTCCTCCAGGACAAAATTTACATTAAGTAATAAATGAAAGGTACTATTATCAGGTGGTTTAGTTTTATTGCCGTAGTTGCAATGCTTTTTTCCTGTAGTGAAACGAAGAGTCTTCAGGAAGGGCAATACCTGTATGATGGCGCCAAAATAAGCATCAAATCGAAACCGGGAATCAAAAAAAAGGAAGGGAAAGCGTTGAAGTCAGAACTGAAAGAGCTCATTCGTCCAGAACCTAATGGAAGCTTTTTGGGGGTCAAGGTGAAATTGTTAATATATAATCTGGCCGGTACACCAAAGGGGAAGGGAATACGATATTGGATAAGAGAAAGATTGGGAGAGCCACCCGTTATTGCTTCTTATTCTGTTATGGAGAAAAGTCGCGCCGTGCTCCAAAACCGGTTAGAGAACCGGGGATATTTTAAGGATACGGTATTGCTTGACACCACATACAAAGGCCGGAAGTTGCGGGCAGGATATACCGCTGAGATCGGCTATCAATATAAGATACGCCAGGTGATTTATCCTTCTGATACGGATTCTCTCGGTCTGCAAATTTCACGAATGGCTAAACGCTCGGTGCTCAAAAAAGGAGATCCCTACAATCTGGATGTAATTAAAAATGAAAGAACAAGTATTGATGTCCGGCTTAAGCAGCAAGGATATTATTATTTCAATCCGGATGATTTGATTTTCAAAGCAGACTCAACGGTAGGGGATCATCAGGTGGATTTAACGATGCTCATCAAAAAATCAACAGTACCCCAGGCCAAAGAGATTTACCGGATCGGGGACGTGATCGTATTTGCGGATTATGATATCAATACAGATACGGGTGCAGCCGTTCAGCAGGTGCCCAAATTTCACGGATATACGATTATTGATCCAGGAAAAAAAATCAAGCCGGAGGTCATCAGCCGTGCCCTGGTTTTTAAACCGGGAGCATTGTATAACCGCCGTGATCACGATCTCTCTTTAAGCCGCCTGATCAGTCTCGGTGTTTTTAAATTTGTAAAGGTTCGTTTTGATGATACCGATACGGCAAAAAATACCCTCAACGCTTTTTATTATCTTACGCCAACGCAAAAAAAGTCTATCCGGTTTGAAGTATCCGGGCTTACCAAATCAGACAATGCAAACGGGGGACAGGTTTCTGTAAACTGGCGCAACCGGAATTTTTTCCATGGTGCAGAATTGTTTACTGTCAATGTATATGCCGGGCTTGAAAAACAATTCATCGGAAAGGGGAAGAGCATAAATACCAATAAGCTTGGGCTTGACTTCAACCTGTATTTTCCACGCATCATTGCGCCATTCCGTTTCCCGACCAATAGTGGCTTTATTCCGAAAACCAGGTTAAACCTGGGGTATGAATATTTTAATCGTAAAGACCAGTACACGTTAAATTCTTTTAAAACCAGCTTCGGATATATCTGGAAAGAAAGTGCTGCCAAAGAACATACCCTTGATATTATCCGGTTCAATTTCGTAAACCCAACCAACATTGATCCGGCATTTCAACTGGCACTGGATACGAATATTATTCTTGCCCGGAGCCTGGAGCGGCAGTTTATTGTAGGACCCGTTTACAATTTCAACCTGAATACGCAATTAAGACCCAATCATAAGAAGAACAATTTTTATTTTAATGGAAACCTGGATCTTTCTGCAAATCTGCTGGGCATAATATCGGGTGCCGATATAACCAAAGGGAAGGAGAAAAAAATAGTAAACACCCCTTATTCTCAATACATCCGTGCAGAAGCGGATTTCCGGCATTACCTGAATTTTTCGCAATATACCGTATTGGCAACGCGATTAACCAGCGGGATTGGGTATGCTTATGGGAATAGTTTCACGATGCCCTTTGTAAAACAATTCTTTGCGGGTGGCGCAAATGATATCCGGGCTTTCCGTTCCCGTTCTCTTGGTCCCGGTTCTTTTTATGCTGGCAACCGGGATACCGCATTTTTAGCCGACCAACCAGGGGATATCAAGATGGAGTTGAATACCGAATTGCGTTTCAAAATAGTTTCTGTCGTGCGTTGGGCTTTCTTTGTGGATGCAGGAAATATCTGGACATTGAGATACGACTCCGTAAGACCAGGTTCTCAAATCTCCAAAAATTTCCTTCAGCAGGTTGCTGTAGGTGTTGGAACAGGCCTTCGCATTGACGTGAGTATCCTGTTGCTTAGGCTTGATGTAGGTATTCCCGTGCGCGAACCTTATCTTCCCGAACATCAGCGATGGGTCTTCGACAGTAAAAACCTGGTCTTCAATTTCGCGATCGGGTATCCGTTTTAACAATTGACGCTGAACGCAAGGGTAAAGCGTGAAAACTACTTCATCCCTGCCGTTTCCTTAACAGCTGTAAACATTGACTTCCACATCAGGTTGAACATAGAACGGTATCTGTCCCGGGTATAATCAACACGGGAGCTGCGGATTTCTCCTTTGGCAGGATTCGAATCTTTAATCAATAAGCCGGCAGCCAGGGTTGGCAATACCTTGGTTTTATATTTATTTTGTTCCTCGTCTTTTTTCAGCAGGATCACTTTGACGTTGCTGTATAGAAAGGTTAGTTTCCCAACGCCATGCATTTTATTTGCGTCCAAATGATAGCGGAGACCTTGAATTTTACCCCTGTCAATCTTTGCCAGGGGTAAAATTCAAGGTC
>JAYVXJ010000424.1:0-5985 GCA_043785285.1 Chitinophagaceae bacterium | reverse complement strand
CCAATGAAATCAGCCGCAGAGCGTTGCCTGGTTGTAAACCGGCATTTCAAAGGGTTCAAAGAGGATGGTATATTCTGAATCCCGATATCAAATGGCATACAACTCTATAAAACAGGTAAAAAGAAGTAATCGTTTAACAAAAACAAATGGATACAGCTGATTTAACAAATGAAACCTATAATTCCATACCAGGCGAAGCGGAAAAATTAATCCCCTGCCTGAATGAACTACCCCGCAGCAGGCTGACGGGGTATCTAATACAAATACAAAAACAAAATACACTAAAATAACCGCAATTGATTCTAATGAAGTTTTTTATACTCATTTTTATCTTCACCTTGTTTATGGATATACTTTTGAATTACACTTTCATTCGCATATTGACCAACCGTGTTAATATAATACCCATCACTCCAAAACTGACCGCCCCAAAGTTGATGCTTCACTTCTGGATGCAACCGAAACAATTCTCTTGCCGTAATACTTTTTACTACTTGAGTTATCTGTTTCGGGGACATCATTGGAACACTTTGAATCAAAAAGTGAACGTGATTCTTATCCGCGCCAATCTCAATAAAATCTATTTCAAACCTTTTTTCAATGTCTTTGCACACTTCAACCAAACTCTTTTCCACTTCCTCTGTCAAAACGCTTCTCCGATATTTTATCGGACTAACCAAATGATACAGCAACAAACTTTTGTTATGACTCTTATAAATATGTTCGCCCACAACACAAATCTAATGCAAAATACAAACAGCCACCCCGCAGCAGGCTGACGGGGAATTCTTTCGATTAAAGACTTATCCTGGAAAATCACAGGTCTCTGGCACAGTTTTTTCATTCACTCGTAAAATTTAACCTCAACATGAAGCGTCTTATAACTTATTTAACGCTCTCTATCAGTCTGTTAATCAGTTCCTGTCATACAAACTCCATTATTGGCCGGAGTCAGCTTGACCTGGTACCGGAAAGCGAAGTGCAGGCGATGGCGCTGACCCAATACAAGGAATTTTTATCCACAAATACCGTAATCTCTTCGGGAAATGCCGATCAGGTGATGGTGAAACGGGTGGGTAACCGCATTGCGACTGCCATTACCCAATACTATAAAGAACATGCTGCAGGTGATGAACTAATCGGCTATAAATGGGAATTTAATTTAGTGGACAGCAAAGAAGTAAACGCATGGTGCATGCCTGGCGGCAAAGTAGTGGTTTACACAGGTCTTTTAAAGGTAACCCAAAATGAAACCGCATTGGCCATTGTACTAGGGCATGAAATTACACACGCCGTTGCCGGCCACGGCAGGGAAAGAATGAGCCAGCAGTTACTTGCCCAAGGTATTCAGACGGCTGGAAACGTAGCGTTGGGAACCAATGCACAAGCCGTGAATATTTTCAACCAGGTATACGCACCAGCTACTCAATTGGGTGTATTACTGCCTTTTTCCCGTAAACAGGAAACAGAAGCAGATCACTACGGACTTATTTTTGCCGCCATGGCAGGCTACAATCCGGAAGAAGCTATTCCTTTCTGGACCCGAATGGCTGCCATGGGCGGCGATAAACCACCCGTCTTTTTAAGTGATCACCCGGCAGACCAGGATAGAATAGATAAATTGAAAGCCCTGATGCCGGAAGCATTGAACTATTATAAAGCATCGAAGCATTAAGGGGAATTGCGCACCTTACGATTGAATTAAAAATCCCACTCGTTTGTTTTCTGCCTTATCTGCAGGAATTACATGATCTGTAAAAGGTATCGAATAACTGTACCCGTCATATTGAGGCTAACTTACGAAATTACACTTAGTAAAGACTTAGTATAAACTATAACGATCTGTTTTAGGATCCAACTGAGCAAATTTTCAGGGCATTATGAATCATTTGTATTGCCGTTTCTGTTGAAATCTCTAATTTTAAGAACTTTCAATAATTCAATTCAATTCATTTTCTTGAAAAAGGGATTGCCCTGATAAATTTTTTTAAGCATAACCCAAAATAATCGCTATGAATTCACGTCGTAATTTTTTGCAAAAAATGACTGTTTCGGCTTTAGGTATCTCTTTATTACCCAGGTCCGTTGCGGCAAGTATACCAAATTTAAACGCTCCGCTTTATGCGGGTCCGCTTTTGCAGGTAGCCATCATGGGACTGGGCAGTTACGGAACCCGGGTAGCTGAAGCCATGCAATCCTGTATGAAGGCAAAGTTAGTCGGTGCAATCAGCGGTACGCCTTCAAAAATAAAAGCCTGGCAGACGAAATACAATATCCCGCAAAAGAATTGTTACAACTATGAGAATTTCGATGAAATAAAAAATAATCCGGATATCGATGCGGTATACGTCATTACGCCAAACGGACTTCACCACGATGAGGTCATACGGGTAGCCCGCGCAGGCAAACACGTCATTTGCGAAAAGCCCATGGCCGTGAACGCCAAAGAAGGTGCGGAAATGATTGATGCCTGTAAAAAAGCGAATGTCCGGTTGCTGGTAGGTTACCGGATGCACTTCGAACCACATACCCTGGAAATTATCCGGATGAGAAATGCGGGCGAATTTGGAAAAATTATGTTTTTTCAGGGGTTAAGCGGTTTTACCATCGGCGATCCTAATCAATGGCGGTTAAATAAGCAACTTTCCGGCGGCGGATCCATGATGGATATTGGTATTTATTCCATTAATGGTGCACGTTACATGATAGGAGAGGAACCCATATGGGTTACCGCTGAGGAAACCAAAACCGATCCTGTAAAATTCAAAGAGGGTATTGACGAAACCATTCAATTTCAACTTGGCTTCCCCAGCGGAGCCGTCGCATCTTGTTTATCCAGCTATAATATCAATTTCCTGGATCGCTTTTTCTTAAGTGGCAAAAGCGGATTTGCAGAGTTAGATCCTTCTACCGGATATGGCCCAATTAAAGGCCGCACGAATAAGGGTGAAATAAATCAGCCCGTTGTAATCCATCAAACCGTTCAGATGGATGAAATGTCAGATATCATTTTAAAAAATAAACGGCCCATCGTTGCCGTGAACGGAGAAGAAGCACTGAGGGATTTAAAGATTATTGACGCGATTTATCAAACCCTTAAAACAGGTAAAAAAACAGATTTAATATCATAGCGCCTTCACCAATACAATAGAACCCATTATAGCACCAGCACCTTAACCATATGATACAAAAGCAAGTGAATTATTTATACATGTACATTTCAGCACTTCCATTTATCGTTAACTTAATCATAAAAAAAGAACCCATCTCAAAAAAGGAGATGGGTTCTTTTTTTATTAAAACCAAAGCACGGATCAATAAGGTCGGATCGTAGTATACGTATTACCATTAACCCCGGTCCATACCAATTTGTAATAGTACGTGCCGGTACCAGGACAACCTGCGGGATCGCCATTAGCATTCAGACCATAGGTAATCACGGAAGTTCCGTTATCTGTTATCACTGTGTTTTGGCCGCCGGTTAATCTGAAATCACAATCCTGACGAAACACTTTAGGTTCAGTGATCAAACTCTTAAAGGTATTTCCGAAACGGTTGGTTCCCCATTCAGCAATATTATTATCCGTACCATCAGCATACGTTCCGGTGGTCGTAATTACAATCCCGTTGTCATAGGTAAATACTCTTTTTTTGGAGATATGCCATACCCGCTGTTGGCCATTATCAAAAGTGATTGTGATGCCATCGCTGGTAATGGTATGGGTGATTGTTCCGAGTGTAGCAAGATCTTTCAATAAACCGCCACTTACATTGGTGAAGGATTTAGATCCGTTGATCACCATGCTTTTCCCATCCCGGACGCGGGTGATTTTTAGCTGCTGTACATCAATGGTTGCCGTAGCGCCGGCATCTTTCCAATGTTGTCCGTAAGGCATCGTAACCACTACGGTTCCCGTACGCGTCCGGTTACCCCTGCAAGGAGTGCCATCATATACAATCTTAATGATGCGTTGGTTATTGGCCGTGTCGTAGGTTACGGAAGCATCGCAGATTAAACCAGGAAGCGTAAGCTGGGCCGAACCCTGCTGATTAATTCCAACACTGTTTACTTCTGTATTTCCGGAAATAGAAACAGAACTGTTTTCCACGCCGGAAAAGCTGGCCTGGCTATTCAATGCTGTATTCGCATCGTCGGTGACCGCATCAGATTCATCCGAAACCTGCGCCTGATCATCACTTGCAGCAGAAAGGTTTGCACTGTTGGAAGATCCAGAAGTTGAAGAGCTATCCTTTTTACAGGATGAAAAGAAAAGTCCGGAGGCAATACATAAGATAAAGGCTATCCGGTTAATGAGATTTGCTTTCATAATTACGTTGATTTTTATATCAGATCCGATTTATCTCATAAGGTTTAACGGAGTCACCTATTTTTTTGTTAATACCCGGTTATGTATAATGTATTTGTACTATTGCTTCCTTATTCCCGGCGCCACCTGCCGGGGTTACTCCATTAGCCAGCGATCCCTAATGCATCTGAAAATCAAAATTCAAGATTGGAAGATCGGAATCTTACGTTTGTTTTTAAACTGAAGTTTTTGCTGACAGCAAAATGGAGATTTTATTGTGCAGGTCCTCGGGGCGGAAAGGCTTTGGAACAAATTCCATAAATCCTTTGCGAAGCAGATCCGCGCGCATATCTTCGTAAACTGCAGCAGTAAAGGCAATTGCAGGAACCGCCGGATTTATTTTCTTCATTTCCCCGAGGGCGGTTATACCATCCATTTCCGGCATTTCCAGATCAATCAATACGAGATCAAACTTATTTTGAGAAAATAATTCAACTGCTTGTTTTCCATTATATGCTTCTTTCACTTCAATACCCCATTTGGTGAGGAAGCGACGTGCAATAGACATATTGATGGCATTGTCTTCTGCAACCATCACTTTCACGCCGGGAAACAGGCATAACTGTTTTACTTTATCCTCATTAATATACCGCTTCCGGTTTTCACTGACGGTAAGCTTGAGCGTAAAATGAAAGGTACTTCCCCTCCCCTCTTCACTTTCAAGCTGCAGCTCTCCATGAAACAGGCTTACCAGTTTTTTAGTGATCGCCAAACCCAAACCGGTACCCCCGTATTTGCGGGTGGTATTTACATCGGCCTGTGTAAAGCTTTCAAATATTTCCTGTTGTTTATTGGCAGGAATTCCGATTCCCGTATCCTTAACCAAAAACTGAATGGTGGCTTTCTGGCTCGTTGAAAATATTTTTCTGGCAACCACCACGATCTCGCCGTAATGGGTAAACTTGATGGCATTGGACAGCAGATTGCTGAACACCTGATTCAAACGCGTTTCATCCGTCAGCACCTCAATATCCAGGCTCTCATCAATGTCGGTTTTAAAGCCGATATTCTTCGCATGCGCCTGAGCTGCGAACTGAAGCGTGATCTTCTCCAGGAATTTTTTCAGGTCTACCGGTTCCTGACCCAATTGCAGTTTGCCGACTTCAATCTTATTGAAATCAAGGATCTCATTGATCAGCATCATCATGTGTTCCGAAGAATACTTCAGAATATCGAGGTGTGATTTTTGATCTGGAAGATAATTTTCCTGCAATAATAAATTGGACGTGCCGATGATACCATTCAGTGGGGTACGAAGCTCATGGCTCATATTGGACAGGAACCTGGATTTGGCTTGTGAAGCCACTTCCGCTTTCTGTTTAGCCTTCATCAACTCGAACTGAGCCGTTTTGATTTCCGAAAGATCCAAAATGCTAATCTTCAAAAACCGGCGGTTATTATCCAGAAAAGGCACAATATTCACAAAGGCAAAAAATGTTTTTTCGCTGGTGGTCAATGCCAGTTCTCCCTGCCAGTCCCTGATCTGATGACCGGCCAG
The DNA here is from genome assembly GCA_043785285.1 of Chitinophagaceae bacterium. Taxonomy (GTDB): domain Bacteria; phylum Bacteroidota; class Bacteroidia; order Chitinophagales; family Chitinophagaceae; genus Puia. The sequence continues at coordinate 120 of JAYVXJ010000424.1, read as the reverse complement.
TTTCATTTCAATACTCTTGAATAATTTGATATGATCTCCGGTGAACCAATGTTCTATTGGCGTTCCCTCAATTTCCTTTTTATTTCGGATCTGCATCAATTCACAAGCCCGGTTATTACT
>JAYVXJ010000423.1:0-1755 GCA_043785285.1 Chitinophagaceae bacterium | reverse complement strand
CCCGTTGGATTTCTCACCTGCAGTTCCACCTATTTCCCTAGTTTTGGCATCCCACTAGGGGTATTCCCTTAGCGCGGAAATGCAGTCAGGACAAGGGTTTCAAAACCAGGGAGGCTCTCTAAATCCACTTATCGGGATTTTATACTCAAAAATCGAAGGTTTTACCATCTCTGTCGAATAAGTTATCAACTCCCTGAAATCAGGTGCATCTTTGTATTGTTGAAGCGACAGAGCATCCTAAAAAAACCAAAAAATAAGTTCAAGCTATTTAACCTATGATTACGAGATCCAATACCTTGAAAAAATGTTGACGAACCCCTAAATCCTTATCCTTAGAAAACGACCAAAATCCAGTAACCAACAAAACCACCTGAAATCTGTACCTTTTCTTGACGGAAAACTAAATTTTGATGACCCTAATTAGCAGATTTGGCAGCCACCCAAAAAGTGGCTGTTTTTTTTATTTGTTTACTTCCACCAGACAGGCAACCATCCGTTCATTCCTGCCATCTGCCGTAAAGTGGATATTTCCTTTGGACGTGGTATTTACCTGCACGTTCTGCGTTCCAGCTGATCCCAGGGCTGCCTGCAACCTGGCTGTATAATCGGAGCCCGGATTCTGGCTGATCTTTTTATTTATTTCATACCAGTTTAAGCTGTCTTTACTCACTACGATCGCCATAATGTCCTTCGTTCCGATACTATCGGGCGTCATGCTCTTATCTTTCGGAAATAAACGGTAACCGGCAATACCACAGAAAGGCGAATATTTGGTTTTCGAAGGATCGTCCGCACGCGGATAAGGAAACAAGGTATAACTGCTGCCATCCGTTTCCTTTCCGAAAACATAGATATAACATGCGGAGATATTCCTGATCTCCATTTTAAACCGCGTTCCCGGTTTCACCAGAGCCGTGGTTTCAAATACATTCCCGAACGCCTGTTTCAATGGAATATAATCTCCGGAAACGGTTTTCTTTCCATCAAATTTCACCTCCACTAATCCTACTTCACATTCAAATGGTTTATTGGCAGCCGCACCAATTGCCTGCATGGGTTCCAGTCCATAGGCCTCCCGAACGAAATATTTAAACTGTTTATACCGCACCCAGGCAAATCCGTTATTTCCCCATTGCGGCCCCCAACTGTTCATGATCAGAAAGGCACCTCCGTATTTGGCATCATCGTAACCCACTACGCATTGTGCATGTCCTCCAAAGCCCATCATGCTGGCGTCATCCTGAGAAGGGTTCCAGACATCCTGGCCCATCATGGGTTGCATATAACTTCCACCCACCATCATACCGATCACCACAGGTGCTCCCTGGGAAAGATTTTCTTTGATGGCACGCAGATCGAGCTGATGGGTGCTTTCACCTACCGTGAGGCGGTTGGCACCACGCATTCTGAATTGCTGTGCTTCGCTGAGTAGCTGCTGATCGGGCTGACGCTTACAATCCTGATCCGTATAGGGAAAGTCTTCGTAAGGAACAGATCCGCGCTGGGTCATAAATTCCATAGCGCGATTGATGTAAGACCCATCACATCCATCCATGCCGATCTGGTTATATAAAAAAGAAGGACTAAACTTCAATGCATCGGGCGCCTTTCCCGTGCGGGTTGCTTCGAGAATGGTGCGGGCTCCGTAAGCACTGCTCCAGGCAACGCAACTGCCCTGCTTACCCTGATCACCTACCGGTGGCGCATATTTCTGGAGGTTGGCAGATTCCGGAAGCGGGTTTTTGGAATCATCAT
>JAYVXJ010000422.1:0-1757 GCA_043785285.1 Chitinophagaceae bacterium | reverse complement strand
AGGTGGAAGCAAATGCAAAAGCCCGGGAGAACCTGGAACACCTGCCTCATATGGTTAAGCAGGTGGAAACCGTGGTGTCCCTTTGCATCCGGCAGCTTCGGAAAGAAGTGAATTAGCGGGATATTTTTCCATAAGAGCAGGCCATCAGGCCGTTAGCTTTTCCCAACTTTTGCACATTTGTCCCAAAACGGGAAGCCCGGATTTGAGCAACAATTCCTAATTATTTGCAAATGAAATCCTTATAGGCCAAAAAAATCCGGCATCTTTTTTCGAAGAGGTAATGCATATAATTTCTAACCCATGTTTTTGCAATCATCCCCGGGGATATTTATTGTGGAAGACAATCTGTTGAATCAGCAGTTGATCGCCCGGGAGCTGGAAACCTTTGGAAACCAGCTTTACTTTTATACTACCGGAGAAGATTGTCTTGCTGATTTGGGCCGGCGCCCATCCATTGTAATCCTGGATTATAATCTGGACGGGGAGATCAATGGTTTGGAAACCCTGGAAGAGATCCGGAAATTCGATCCCTCCATATTTGTCGTACTCTTTTCGAGCCTGGAGGAAGTACATAGCAATGAGAATCTGAAACGCTATGGCAGTTTTGATTTCCTGGAAAAAAGAGATCAATCTTTTACCCGGCTGAAGCAGTTGGTAAAAGCAAAGATGTGCTGGTGAAATTACCCTGGAATCCGCGAAATATACTTCTCTATTTGTTTGATCTGATCCACAATTTGTGTGGTCGTTGGTTTTAGGTTCTTCGCTTTTCTGAAGAACTCTTTTGCGGCGCGGAATTCCCTTTTCGTCATCATGATGGAGCAAAGCTGCAGGTAAGCAGCGGCGTGGTTTTCCTTATCGGGCAATCCCTTGCTGAGTGCCTGGCGGATGAGTCCTTCTGCCTTGCGGATATCGTTTTTCTGCATGGCGATCATACCCATTTGCAGAAGACTGGCGCCTTCGGCCTCTTTCATGGGCATACCCAGATCAAGCCCTTTCCGCATATTCTTTTCTGCCCCGTCAAAATCCTGTTTCATCATGGCGATATTTCCCTTGAGGGTATAATAGACAGAGCGGATAGGCTTATAGAGCAGGTTGGGGAAATATATGGTTGCCAGCACTTTTTCAGCACCTTCCAGGTTACCGGATTCCATATGTTCCTGAATCAGCCTCAGGGGACCGAAAAAGAAATGACCGAAAATGAGGATAACACCCACGAGGTAGAGCAGAAAAGCGGGCCAGAAACTGCTGTAAATGTTGGTGACCACGCCCAGAATGAGCAGGCTGACACCGATATATAATCTATATTTTATAAGAATGCTGTAGAACTTCATATCCTTTTTTTGGGAGTGCAAGATAGGTTAAGTTTCAGCGATCAGGAAAGGGTGGCTTCATTGATGAGAGGCCGGCAGGATCCGGTTAGAAACCATCATTATTCACTTCGATCCAGAAGCCGTCGGGATCCTGGAGATAGATCTGGGAAACTTTATCAGGGCGCGGCTGGATGACTTTCTGATCTCCTGCCCAGTTCCCGTATTTGACATTAAGCTGGTCCAGGTGTTTCATGAAATCGGGAAGTGAAGAAACGGAGAAAGCCAGGTGGATATTGATATCGTGGGGTATATCGGATTTGGCGCCGCTGACCACATGGAGCTGGCCGTGGTTGTTGAGGCTGAACCAGGAATGGTGATGATCGTGAAAGGGCTCGGCGATGGAATCGAGGAGCATTACTTTGCTATAGAATGCAGTTGCGCGTGCCA
>JAYVXJ010000421.1:0-1765 GCA_043785285.1 Chitinophagaceae bacterium | reverse complement strand
TTTTTCAACAGCCAAAGGGGTAGATGCTTTTTGACTCACCAATCCAATGCGTTTACTCACCCTGAATACATGTGTATCAACTGCCATGTTGGGTTGCTGATCAACCACACTGGTAATTACGTTCGCGGTTTTGCGGCCTACACCGGGCAGTTGCACTAACTCTTCAACCGTCATTGGCACTTCGCCGCCGAATTTATCGAGCAGCATATTGGCCATCCCGATAAGGTGTTTGGTTTTATTATTAGGGTAAGAAATACTTCTGATCAAAGGAAACAGTTCGGCAATGGTTGCCTTCGCCATTTTCTCCGGAACCGGATATTTTGCGAAGATGGCAGGGGTGGTAAGGTTTACCCGTTTATCTGTGCATTGGGCGGAGAGGATAACGGCTACTAATAATTGGTAAGGGTTATCGTACAGCAATTCTGTTTCCGCATCAGGCACATTCTTCTGAAAATAATCGAGCACAAAATCGTAACGTTGTTTCTTGGTCATTCTAAACTATTGCTTTTATTTATTTTTTAAAACACATAGGCACATTCGCCAGGAAAATAAAAAATATAGATTCTATATCTGCATTTGCTCTTAACTTATGTGACTATATGTTTCAAAAAAAATCCACTATCCATCATTCCTTACAATTCAATACTGGTGAAAACTATCTCCGATAAATTTCAAAGCATCCGTAATACCGGTACGCCAATACGTCCAGTTATGAGCACCATCGCGGACACGGTATTCATGCGGTACCCTTTTTTCTGATAAGGCAATATGTAACAGGCAATTGCCCTTCGTTAAAAAATCATCATCCCCGCAATCAATCCAGTAACGTACTTTTTTCAGGTCATCTGCAGATTTTGTCTCAACTATTTTAAGCACCGAATTCTCGTACCAGCTTTTGCTTAACCTGTCTTTTCCTTTCAGCTCTCTGCCATATAACTGACCGAATGTTCTTGTCCAGTTACTTTCCGGTGAACTTACAACTGCATCATCATCAAACACAGCAGCACTAAGCGGGGCGGCGGCGGCAAACAATTCCGGGTATTTTAAAGAGTAGATGAGTGTACCATACCCGCCCATAGACAACCCCGCAATACCCCTGTATTTTTTTTCTGCTTTGATGTGATAATTCTTTTCGATATACGGCATGAATTCCTTCACAAAAAAATCTTCATATTTTTCCGCACCATCATACGAATTAATATACCAGCTTGAATCACCATTCGGCATTACAATAATCATGGGAGGGATTGTTCCATCGGCGATGGCCTTATCGGCATACCGGTTAATTTCACCAAATTGCAGCCAGCCGGTATTGTCATCCGTATATCCATGTAAAAGATATACTACCGGATATTTCCGTTCTGAGGTTTCGTAATCGGCGGGCAGATAAACCGAGTAGCGGACATCTTTACTCATTATCGTGCTTTTAACCATTCGTGTTTCGTGCACTTTCCCGGCGGGTTGTGCTGTTGCCCCAAGAGCAGCCATAACGGAGAGAACTAAACACAATACTTTACTGCATGCAGATTTCATAACGTTGGTTTTCGTGAAGATAAATTTAGTTGAATAGACGCGATAGTAGTAGTATGAAAGAAAAAATTATCGATCTGGCTATTGACTATTCAGGCATACAGATCGTTCAGACCGCTTTAGCGTCCCGACCGGTCTGCATGCTTCAAAATGGCTTTGATGGATTGTTTGGAAGGAGATTTCAGCTTTAGTTTATCCAATTGGCGGATAGTACGGCTTAATACCTGTAAACGGT
>JAYVXJ010000420.1:0-1771 GCA_043785285.1 Chitinophagaceae bacterium | reverse complement strand
CTCCCTTTGCGACCCGCTGGTGGGTAAGGTCCGGTGAAGAAATATGATTGGCCGCAAATATGGCTGCCTCGGTTTCATACTTAATAAAAGTTGCGCTGATCTTGGCCCGCAAAGGATCCCCATTGGGTTTGAATAGGGAATAATTGATTTCCATATGTGAAAGAACACAGGGAAACTTTACTTCTGATCCCCAGCGGACAATCAAAAACCGCGGCCTGTGAATTTTTCCTTCATACTGGACACAATCGGTAAAAGCCTGAATCTGTGCTGATACTTCCATTGTTTTATACTTGTCAACATATCCTTCCATGATTTTGGTTCCATCCAGTATAAATTCAATTTTCAGTTCTTCCGGAGCGGTGGATTTATACCTCGGATCAGTTCCGGGCTGTCCATGACCCCGGGTCGTATCCAGTTCTATATGACTGGTCTTTGTAAAAGTTTCCGGATTGATGGGCGTAGTAAATGACAATACTTCCTTTTTGAAATCATTTTTTTCAAAAGCGTGAATAATCAGTTTTGAAAGGACTTTTGTTTTCTTATCTGTCATTTTTTTCTTTTATGATATCCAGAATTTTTTCTACACAGGTTTTTATCAACTCTTCATTGGGGGATGAATCATTGTTGCCGGATGAAGAACCAGCAGTAGCGGCTCCTCCTGCGCCCCCTTCCGGAACCACCACGGCTTTGATGATCAACTCCCTAATCTCCAGGCTCATATTTCAAAAGTTTTATAATTTAAAAAATCAGGGCTCGGAAAGTAGGAGCCTGTTATAATTCAATTCCAGCGATTCTATCAGTACAGCTCCCTGTTCAGCATTCAGTTCTCCCATTTTCCAGCTTCTTGGCCATACATTGTTAATGGTCCATAGCATCAGGGGCTTATGTTCCTCATTGAGCAGTTTGATAACAACGGTTCCGATGGGAGTTACCTCTTCTTCATCAAATGCCTGCTGAAGCCACCTGGTCAATCCCGATTCAGAAGGCTTCAAAAGACCCCGCTTCAAAACCAGGGGACTGCATTTTCTCCTCACAGGTAATACGTGCTCAAAGCGGTTTTCACCGCCTTCTTTTACCTGTTCGGTATCTATGCTTACGTCAAGCCCGGATACCGATTGAAACCGTACATCCACGTCTTCTTCATTCAGGGTAAATTCCACCTTGAAATGAAAATTGACTGTCTGATAGAAATTATTTGCCATCGTTTTCTTCCCGTTTATGGTTTAGCTTCAACAATATTTAATCCTTCGTGCACCAACGTCATGGATTCAATCGCCACTTCATTGCCATCGGCTTTGAGGTCGGTGGATTGGATCTTGGAAGGCCATGCTTTTGTGAGCGACCAGGTGATTATGGGTTTATGCTCTTCATCCAGGAGTTTGATATTGACGTCCCGTCTGAATTTTTCTTTTCCTTCCTGAAAAAGGAAGGTCTTTTTCCAGAGTTCGAAATATTCAAAATCCCCTAGAAATGTGCCTCTTTTGAGCGTGATATCGCTGTATTTCGTCATCCCGGGCTGTTTTGTTTTATTATACAAAGGGCTGCTGCCTTCCCGGTATTCGATGGGCGTTGTTTCAAAATCAAGTCCGGTCACTTCGGTAAAACCTACCCGGGTGCCTCCCCATTCCAATTGAAAATGAAATTTTGGAAGCGGGTAATTTTTTTTAGGATCGTTTGCCATAGTGATTTATTTATTATTTTAAATAATATTGATTACTTACACCTTGCTGCGGGATCCACCACTTTGATGGCCATGTCCAGGCTGGTTTTA
>JAYVXJ010000419.1:0-1771 GCA_043785285.1 Chitinophagaceae bacterium | reverse complement strand
TCCATTCCGGATAGGTGAACTTGATTCCCTTACTATAATCAGGCGATTGTCGTTTTGCCGTTAACGGATCATTGTAACCAATAAACCCAATTTTTAATCCGGCCACCATTTTTGTCCAATATGGAGGAAATATTAAATCACCCATCGAATTATCTTCTTTCTGATTCCACATATTAGCACAGACTTTATTGGCTGTATAGGCACCCAGATCCTTTCGCATCATTTCCTTTCCATAAACCACCTCCCAGTTGCCAGGCAATACCAGGTCGTAGCCGATATTGTTGATCAGCGGGATAATGGCCTGTCCCAGACTGAGCGAAGCAACTCCACCACCCTGGAAACAATCCCCACCGTCTATGATCAATGTATTTTCAGGGTTTTGCGCCTTTAATGCATACAGCATGGTTTTCAATACTGCCAGACCGCCTCTTTTTTTATAAACCGCCTTATTGTCTTCCCAGAAGAATTCATCATGCGTGTATATTTGCGCATGAATATCTGCCGTATGTAATAAAGTTATATGCTGTGCTCTTCCGGCAGCAATGGTTTTACTGTTTTTGATTTCTTTGGCATGTGTTGCGTCTCCTTGAGCAAAAGATGCGATTTGGGGAATACCACTCAGGGCCGCACCGGCCAACCCGCTATTTTGAAGAAACTTTCTCCTGCTGGTTTTTGTCTTTCCCTGCTTATTCGAATCATTTCCTTTATCAAAATCATTATGGACACACATAAATTGAAATATAAACTGATGAAAATAAATATTGTTAGTAACAGTAAAACTGCATGAATACATTCAGAATAATAGTGATTAATATCACGCTCGACCAACATTTTTCATTTAATCTCTTTTGTAGGTGGATTTGGGGAGCTTTTTCAAAAACGATACCTTTCCAGAAGAACTTATCGTTTATTATGACTGATCAAATACCGTTCCGTGAAGACCTGCAAGGTAAACTGAGTGATCACCTGGCTAATGAAAGAACGTTTCTTGCCTGGATGCGCACCAGCATTGGTATAATGGCGTTTGGATTTGTGGTAGTAAAATTCACGCTCTTTGTGAAACAAATTTCAATTGTTTTGCAAAAAACTTTACCCGTGCCGGGTCACGGATATACTTCTGCAATGGGAATTTTCCTAGTGGCATTTGGCGCAGTAGTAGGCCTGCTGGCGTACTTCAGGTATCGAACCGTAGATAAACAACTGGCGAACACGAATTACCGGCCTTCCACTCTTCTTTCTACCGTTTTGGCAGTTTGCATACTCGTAATCGGTATATTGCTGGTTTTATACCTTTTGAATAGTATCTAAAGAGAAAGTGAAACCAACTATGGATGGATATAAGCCCATCCTTCCTGCTGGCGGATGATCAGCTCTCCATTCCCGCTGGGTACAAAAGAAATAAAATCAAAAAGTTGTTCTTTCGTGATATTTTTTTCCCGCATCGTGTTCAGACATTGGGCCAGTATAACACCTTCTTCCTTTAAGTGTTTGAATTGATCTGCATAGGGTGCAGTATTCATAAAAGCCGCAATGCCTGCTCCATGGACGACCAGTTCAATTTTGAGTTTTGATTTAAGTCTTGGATCATCCAGTGCGTTCTGAATATTCCGTAACGTAGTCTTAATGGCTTTGTCGTCATCGTTATCCAATTGATATACTGCTTTGTATTCCTTCAGGTTAGCTTGAGCACCTGCAAAAGCCGGTTTATTGTCATGCTGCTGGCAATAAGAATTAAACGAAAAAAACAACAAGACAATAAAAGACAAAAAAA
>JAYVXJ010000418.1:0-1774 GCA_043785285.1 Chitinophagaceae bacterium | reverse complement strand
ATTTTCTTCATCAAAATCCCCATCGTTCCAAACAGGCACAACCGTATGAATGGCAAATTTTGCAGGAAGCTTACCTGCCGTTGTGATACACGCCTGTTTAATGAATCCTAATTGCAACTATTAGGCATTAGTTCTCCATAATTCGTAATCAAATAATTTTTAGTTATCCCGGAATGGATCTGAAGAAAATCTATGATGTATGAGCTTCGCTTTTGAGATAAAATCATATTCTTTTCGGGAGAACCAACGGAATCAGTATAGCCCGAGATCTGTTTGACGATGAAATGCTTATTCCGGAAGATGGTTAATATCCTTTATGATTCTAAAGAATCGGGAATAAACTTTCCGGAATGAAAATACACGCTTATTACTGTATCCTTATAAGGTAGTGCCTGACTATGAAAAGTCAACATTCCATAAAAAACGATCATCAGGCATAAATATTTTAGCCTAAAATTTTAATGCTTTCATTAAAAAAGCATCCGGATGCACAGGAAGGAATAAGAAATTTTCACTACATCACCAAGAACTATTAAAAATACCGTGAAAACACGGAGTAATATACCCGTGTTTTCACGGTATTTTGGCTAAAAGCCATAAATAATTTTTCTTGTATAAATTAATAGATTAAAATTTACCTGACGTTAACCGGAATCTTTTCCAGACCATTAGTTTAACGAAATTCATTTCTGTATCTTTTGAGTAAACAGCGGACAATGGACAATTCCTGATTGTCTGAAGCATGCCTGAATGAAAGCAGCCTAACCCTTATAACCAATTTGATTGATCTATAATTCTAATATATCTGTCATTCCGGCAATACTGGCTTTTATTCTATTTACCAGCATTTCCATCTCCACTTATTCCCAAGCAGATTCTTCCTTTGATAAAGTATTGGATTCTTACGACCGGTTAAGCAGCCGGGCAATTCATATCCTGGATAATCAATATGCTTCTTTGCAAAATGCCATTGAAAGAAAAACCCAGCGGGCACTCGCTAATATGCAAAAAAAGGAAGCCGGTTTGCAAAAAGCATTGGCAAGGAAAGATAGTTTAAAAGCGCAGCAGGTATTCACCCAATACCAAATCAAATACAACCAATTGCAGGCACAACTTCAATCACCAATAGACAAATCCCTCAATAACCCCTTGCGGGAATACATACCGGGCATGGACAGTATGCAGACCGCATTGCGGTTTTTATCCCAGGCAGGCGCCAAATTACCGGGAATTCCATTAGATAAATGGCAACAGGTACAAGCCTTATGCCAGCAAATTCAACAGTTGCAAGGAAGTCTGCAAAAGGCCAATGATGTGCAGCGTTTTTTGAAAGATCGGGAGCAACAACTTAAAGATCAACTTAACAATTACGGATTGGGAAAACAATTGATGTCAATAAATAAACAAGTTTATTATTTCCAGCAGCAATTGAAGGAATACAAAACAGCATTGCATGACACCAAAAAACTGGAAAGAAAACTACTGGAAACAGTAAATACTATTCCTGCTTTTCATCAGTACATGCAAAAATATTCCTATCTGGCGCAGTTATTCGGGTTGCCGGACGACTACGGTTCGCCGGAATCCTTATTGGGATTACAAACGCGTGCGCAATTACAACAAATTATCAGCCAACGGTTCGGATCGGCTTCTCCAGGTGGAGCTGAAGCAGGCACTGATCCCGGGCAACTCGTACAACAACAATTGCAGGCAGCCCGGCTGCTTAACCGGTCGTAAGAATCCAATACTTTATCAAAGGAAGAATCTGCTTGGG
>JAYVXJ010000417.1:0-1777 GCA_043785285.1 Chitinophagaceae bacterium | reverse complement strand
GCCGGCTGGTTAATACCTAATACACAACTGGTTTCACAGGGAGCCGGACAAATCCTTCCCGTAAACTCCGGAAAATTATTGGTTGAAGAAAGAATCTCATATGCTTCCAGCCATGAATTTCGATAAACGGCATCATTGAATTCCGGAATCACGTTTCCCAGCGGACAACCATGACTGCAAAAGGGAATTCCACAGTTCATGCAGCGCGCTGCCTGGTGATTTAATTGTGCAGGTTCAAATGGTTTTACAAATTCTTTATAATCTTTTATTCTTTCCTGAACAGGACGCTTACCCGGAAGCTCGCGTTTAAATTCCATAAACCCAGTTAGTTTACCCATTTGTTTATTTCACTTAATGGTTATTGAATATTCAATTATGAATTTATTCCGACGCGGGCTTTCTTTTCCAGTAAAACTTTTTTATAGTCCTTCGGAAATACTTTCACAAAATTCCGGAGCTGGTTTTCGAAATCATCCAGTACAAACCTGGCTACATTGCTTGATGTATAGTCGTAATGTTTCGCAATCATTTCTTTCATCTCGGATGCGTCATTTTCATCCAACGGATCCAGGTCAATCATATCCGGATTGCACAGCGATGTAAATTTGCCATCCACATCGTACACATAAGCAATCCCGCCACTCATACCAGCCGCAAAATTTCTTCCGGTGGAACCCAGAATCACTACGCGGCCGCCAGTCATATATTCACAGCCATGGTCGCCAACGCCTTCTACCACGGCGTTTGCGCCGGAATTGCGGACGGCAAAGCGTTCCCCGGCTTTTCCACGGATAAATGCTTCTCCGGAAGTGGCCCCGTAAAGGGCAACGTTTCCAATGATGAAATTTTCTTCCGGAACAAATCCCGCGTCGGCTGCAGGGTAAACAATTAACCTTGCGCCAGACAACCCTTTGCCGAAATAATCATTCGCATCTCCTACCAGTTCCAGCGTAACACCCTGGGTGTTGAATGCCCCAAAACTTTGTCCCGCTGTTCCGTTGAGTTTGAAATGAAGGCTGTCCTGAGGTAGCCCCTTCGATTTAAAAATTTTCGAAATCTCGTTTGAAAGAATGGTGCCGATGGTCCGATCCGTATTTCTCACATTGAAAGAAGCAAATACTTTTTGTCCGGTTTCCATAGCCGGCTTTGCAGCGGCTAACAATTTCCAATCGAGCACTTCACTCAATCCATGATCCTGTTCTTCCATATTATGAACCCCAGTGATCATGGAGGTGGGTTCCTTAAATAATATCGGAGAAAGATTTAATTTTTTAGCCTTCCAGTGTTTAACATTGTCGTTTACTTCCAGACATTCCACCTGGCCTACCATCTCGTTAATAGTACGGAAGCCAAGCTCAGCCATGATTTCCCGTAACTCGCGGGTAAGGAATTTAAAGAGATTTACAACATGATCCGGATTGCCGGTAAATCTTTTCCTTAATTCCGGGTTTTGTGTGGCTACTCCAACGGGACAGGCATTCGTATGACACTTCCGCATCATGATACAGCCTTCCACAATGAGTGCTGCTGTGGCTACGCCCCATTCTTCTGCTCCGAGCAGGGTGGCAATAGCAATATCGCGGCCCGTTTTCAACTGACCATCTGTTTGCAGCACAACCCGGCTGCGAAGTTTATTTTTTACCAGGGTCTGTTGGGATTCTGCCAGCCCCAGCTCCCAGGGAAGGCCAGCGTGACGAATAGAACTGATAGGCGAAGCGCCGGTTCCGCCGTCATGTCCTGATATCAGGATCACATCCGATTTTGCTTTTGCAACCCC
>JAYVXJ010000416.1:0-6067 GCA_043785285.1 Chitinophagaceae bacterium | reverse complement strand
AAGGATAAGGCAATTCGAAAATGTGGGAATTTGAAAATTTGAAAATTGGGAAGAAAGGAGCATTTTTTGGGAAGAAAGGCTACATTTTTAAGATAAATGGGTTAATAATCATTCTATTCTGTCTCGTAAATCATTCTATTCTGCCTCGCATTTACTCCCTTCTTCTACCAATATATGAATATCACAGCAGCAGGCAGCCCATTTTCAAATTATCTAATTTTCAAATTAATTCTCCCCGCTATTGCAAATCCCGAAACCGAAGTATATCTTTGAAATACCCTTTCTCTTACTTTTGATCGCTACCCGGCTGAACTAATCTATTCCGGATTTTCTCCAATAGCTATGTGAACAATTTCGCAGTATACCCGATCCCTTTCTTTTGAATGACCTCTGTTCCCCTTTACAGCCAGGCATCATTACATTGTTCACTTTCTGAAACTCACAAAATGAAAAGGATCATCAGGTTCGCTTTGCCTCTATTTCTGGCAATTCCGGGAGGATCATTTGCCCATGCTATTTCATCCACTACCACGGATACATCTACTTACAACACAAAAAGCATTACCCTTCATGGAAGTCTTGCTGTTTTCAATGCCGCTTATGGTAAAAATTATTTTGAACTGAACTGGAACACCGTTGCAGGGAATTTCGATCATTTCGAAATTGAAAGGAGCCTGGACGGGCAAACTTTTGAAAAGCTCGGGGATGTAAAAGCTGCTGATCTTTCTACATCCGGTCAGTACCTTTTCCGGGATCATTTTAAAACCATTACTGCCCGGAACAATGATTTCTATTACCGGTTAAAACAAGTTGAAGCCAACGGAAATTTCAGTTATTCCAAAGTGCTGATCGCAAGAATGTATAACACCAAATCACTGGCTTCCCTTAGTGTTACACCGGATCCCGTGGCCAATGATATTCTGGTGAATGTGCAACTGAATGAAAATTCATATGTAGTGATGAAGGTGCTGGATGCAGGTGGAAATCTTGTATTGAAGGAAGGACGGAAAGCCGATAGTGGTTCCAGCACGTATTCTTTAAATGAAACACACAATCTTCAGAAAGGGCTTTACACGCTGGAAGTAACCGTAAACAGCAAGGAAAGACTCGTTATGAAACTCATGAAAGGATAGTTTCCGGTAACCGCTTTTACCGGATAATGCAAGGCCCCCCGTTATGAACGTGGAGGGCTTTTTTTGGCTGATGGTAAACAGTTGATGGTTAATAGACTTCAGGTTTGAATTCGCAGATGGGTACCATCAACCATCAACTATTATTCCTATTTACTGAAAGATAAGATTGCAGGCTTTTCACGTAATTGTCAAAAGCTTTTTTCCCAGCTGAAGTGATTTTACACAAAGTGTGTGGATAGTTGTCTTTAAACTCCTTTACCACTTCAATATAGCCTGCCTCCCGCAATTTATTGATCTGAACGCTCAGGTTTCCAGCGGTGGCATTCGTTCGCTCTTTTATAGCCGTAAACTCCGCTTCCTGATTGCTCAGGAGCAGAGAAATAATGGCCAGCCGCAGTTGCGAATGCAGAACGGGATCGAGGTCTTTGAATGGGGTCATTGTATTTTTTTGGTTGAAAGTTGATGGCCTTTATGTGCGAATTCGCACCTGAGATCCATCAACTTTCATAAGGCGTTTTGCAATCTCATCACTGGCACTTAGCAAGCTCCTCTTCCGCCCTTGCCTGACCCCAATCCGGATATAGTGGTTTTGGTTGCTGCTTTTTAAACAACTCAACAGCTTTTTCAAAAATAGGCTTTGCTTTAGCCTTACCACCCCCGAAAGCTTCCGGTGTATTCATAACACTTTCGCCTTGCAGGTAATATAAACGCGGATTGTCCGGGTCCAGTTTAAGTCCGCTTTCCAGAGCAGCTGAAGCCTGTTGGCCATAAGTCTGCCAGCGGGATTGTGGTTCTACCATCATTTGCTGCGTGGCACCCATATTCCGGAGACTATAGATTTCCGCGTTTTTTTCAATGGCTTCTGCCTTATCGCAAAGCGCATTTACCCGGATTGAATTGGCATCTTTATCGAGTTTCGGATCATTCCATCCAGCTGAGGTAAGTGACAAACCTGCATAGTAGTATGGCAGCCATTGTGTTTTTTCAGCATCACCAATGCGTTCGAAAGTATTGGCCAGCGATTGATAATCTGCTGTTGTTTTTGCAGTACCAAACATGGCCAGATTTTTTTTCATTGCCTCTGTATAACGATCGCTTTGTGCCATGCTGGCAAGCCCGGCAAACAATAGGAGAGAAAAAAGAATTGATTTCATATATGGATAATTAAAAGTGACAAATTAAAGATTGTTGTTGATGGCATCCTGCGTTCTGTCTACACCCCAACTCAGAAAACAGCCAATGAAATAAAACCGGTTAGCCGGCGGTTCAATGGCTTGCTTTTGCCGTCCGTCAAATGAATAATTATACCCGTACACGGGGTTATATCCCAGCACGTTGCTTACGCTGGCAAAGAGTACCACAAACGTTTTTGGGTTCTTCTTTCCAATGCTCGGCACATATTCCATACTGAAATTGAGGCTATGATAATCTTTTGTATACCCCTGGTCAGCCGTATAATATTTGCCTGAATTATTGATCATAAAATTATAGTATGGTCTTCCGCTGGCATAGGTATAGGTGAGGTTAAACCCCGTTTTCCAATCCATGACAAAGCGTTTCATCACCAGGGAAACTGTATTTTTTGCTGCAAAATTCGGCGTGATCTTTCCCGGATAATTTAAATAGTCCCGTTTGGTATCCAGGTAAGAATAACTAATCCAGTAATCGAAATTTTTAATCGTTTTTTTGTCTCTCCAGAAAAATTCGATCCCCTTCGCCTCCGCGCTTCCTTTATTATTATAATTAAAGTAATAATAATTTACGGGAACAGTCTTGATAAGATCCTTGTATTTCTTATAATAAGCTTCCACACGGAAGATCTGGTCTTTAGTCATCTTCTGATAGTTGATGATATAATGGGTTGCCTGCGTAAATCCCAGGTTTGATGTATAAAACAGTTGGTTGTTATCTGCTTTCTGATAAAAAATACCATATGCCGCGGAGATCTGGGCGTCTTTGCCGGTTTTATAGGCCATGGATATGCGCGGTGCGAGATCGGATTTTTTAATGATGGATGAATATTCGTACCGCAGGCCAACTTTTGCAGCGAGTTCATTGGTTAAATAAATATCGGTTTCAGCAAATCCTGCAAACAGGTTGTCGTGCAGACTGCGGGCCGTATCCTGATAAATGAACGGATTATTATTATACCAGTATTCCGCTCCAACCCGTAAGGCACTGAGTCCTCCCAGTTTTTTCTCAAATACCGCCTTGGTCTGCGCAAGATCCTGGCGGTTCTTCAAAACAAAATTTTTATTGTTCATCCAGGGAACACGGTCTGTATAGTAGTGTGGCTGATTATCAGGTCCCTGCACTTGTTGATTGATATGATCCAGGTTGGTGCTGTAACTGGCACTGAGATTCATTTTCCAGCCATTGTTTAAATATTCGCGCCAGCTCAGATTATTATACCAGTTGTGGTTACCCAGGTCGAACGCATTTTTAAGATAAGCGCTGTCCACATCCGTTCTTCTCAAACCCATTTCATTATAACTGAATGTGGTATAATACTTGACCATACCGCCGTTTTTTGTTTTGACACGAAAGTTAGCGTCACCGGAATGAAACTGGGGAAGCCTGAAGTAATCGGGCGTTTGTTTAACAAGTCCGAAATAAAGACCCACGTTTACATAGTTGTAGGAAACACCCCAGGAAGATTTTTTATTCTTTGCCAGCTGCTGTGTTCCCGCGCCCACAACAATAGGGGAAAAAGAGGCATCCACCTCTGATCTTTCGGGTAAATCAATAGATTCCAAGAGTACTACGGAAGAAAGGGCTTGCCCGTAGAGAGCCGAATATCCTCCCGTACTGAAAACGGTTCCTTTAAACAGAAAAGGGGAGAAGCGGCCCCGGGTGGAAATGTCGGGAACACTGGTATAATAGGGATTGTTCACCAGGCTTCCATCAATAAACTGTTTGGTTTCCTGGCTGGTGCCACCACGAACAAAAAGGCCTTCCTGCTCTCCTACCTGCTGGGCACCCGGCAGCGTTTTTAAAGCTGCCGTGATATCTGCATTGGAACCAGCAGTAGTGGCTACATCTATAGAACTAAGTACAGCACCCCGTTTGGAATCGCCAGCGGAAAAAGAACCTGCAGTAATGGTAACGGCTTTCATTTCATTAGGTTCTTCTTTTAACTGGATATCCAGATGAACTGCAGTGCCTTTAAGCAGGATAGGCTGTTCCAGTGGACGATATCCAATGGAACTAACCGTGATTTGTTGATTGCCGCTGTCTGATGTGGAAAACCGGTAGTTACCGGAGGAATCGGAAGTTGCCCCGTCAAAACTATTTTTGATCGTAATGCTGGCTCCGGGTACCGCATGCCCTCTTCCGTCCTTTATTTTACCAGAGATCGGGGTTTGTGAAAAAACCGTTTGCAGTATAAAAATGCCGGGGAGGAAGAAGAGTATCTTTCTTAAATAATGATTTTCAGTTTGTTGTATTTTAAAAGCCGAAAACATATAAAGTCAATTTAGTATTAAAAAAGGGGTAATCCGTTATTAAAAAACAAAAATAAAGTAGTTTATAATATAAACAAAATATTTACCCCGGGACGGATTTTGGTAACAATACGTTAATAAAAATCGGGAGGCTGCTGAACAAGACCCGTTAATTTTGGGTTGTTAAAAAGGATTTCTCATTAAAGCGATTGCCATGAAATGGAGTGCCACGGATAATGCAAAACATACTATTGAGCGCTTTGAACTTTTTGACGACCATGCTGTAGAAATGGTGCTTCGTTATAATCCGGTTCAGCGTTCGGGGAGACTGGAACGCAACAACAATCACCTGCTTTTCTTTATTGAACAAACCGGTATTTGGGGAAATAAATTCTTATTTGAAAATGAATATGGTGTGGAGATCGGCAAGATCTCTTTTGATAATATGCAATCCCTCGATGGCAATATTCATATAGATAAAAAGAAAATTTCGTTTAAAATTCCGCTGAATCTCCAGGGAGATGTTTTTTTCGTTCCCAATAAATCCCTCAAACAAAATTTCCATTGTACCATTGAAGTTGAAAACTTTTTATCTGTGCCGGATAAAAAAGTAAGTGCTGCACAGTCAGAAAAATATGCCTGTATGATCCTCGGCTTATTCTGGTATCTTTTTCCTGAATCCATTCCCGAAGCCAATAAATCAGGGGTTTCGATTGCTTTACATTAATGGTTGACAGATGACGATTGCCCGTCAACTTTATAATAATCACTCTTTACTTCAAAACAAAAAGCCCGGCTTAGAAAAGCCAGGCCGTTGTTGATCGTACCCTTTAAAACTAAAACTTAAGAATTCGTTTTTATAAATTTTTGTGTTGCTGTTTCTTTTCCATTAGCCGTTTGGATAATGTAGACTCCCGGGGGCAGATCTTCCATATGCAGAGTTTCTGTTTGTTCCTCACTCGCACCTACCTGTTGTTTCAGCAACACGCTGTTTGAGTTATACAAATTATAGACAATCGTTTTGCTTTGCCAGGAAGGCGGTATCGTGATCCGTAAATCATTAGCCAGCGGATTCGGATAAATAATCAGCTGATGTTGCTGATCCTGTTTAGCCCTCACTACAATCACCTCAGAGTACGCAAACCTCGAATTCAGGTCAACCAGTTTCAGCCTGTAATAAACCAGTGATCCGTTTACCTGAGGCAAATGATCCGTATACTGATAACCCTTTTTTATCTCCCTGTTTCCGTCTGTAAAAATCAACGCATCATCATCATATTCTTTTCCATCCAGACTACGCTGCAGGGTAAAATGGCTGCTGTTCTGCTCCATGCTGGTAGTCCAATTCAATTTCACTTCCTGATTATTTCCCAGCTGCGCGTGGAAGGCAATCAGCGTAAGGGGAAGCGGTGCGCTCACCGGTACATCATAAGTTAATGACTTGAACAAAAGCGCATACATCCTGTCTGCAGCAATACTCCCGTCAGTTCC
>JAYVXJ010000415.1:0-6071 GCA_043785285.1 Chitinophagaceae bacterium | reverse complement strand
GCAGAATAGTAAAATGAACGCGATAGATCGTTGATGGTTGATGGTTGATGGTTGATGGACCATTGTCGTTTGTCCATTGCACATGGCTAATCGCAACATGCGGGTTATATAGAAGAAAGGTTTTACCATCTGCTATCTGCCCCGGTTTCTGCCCACAAAAAATTTCTGAAGGATCTTTACATAATCTTCGTCGGTGCGCATGTGCAACAGGTCGCAACCTGATTTAAGAAATATCGATTTACTGAGCTCTGTCATTTTAAAAAAGGATTGCTGGTAATAAGACCGTTGCAGATAATCGTGGGTATCCACCCATTCTATGCTTCCCGTTTCGGCATCTTCCACTTCTATCAAGCCGGCTTCGGGAAGTTCCATATCCATTTTGTCGTATACTTTAATACCGATGAGGTCGTGTTTTTTTCCTGCCACGCGCAACGCCTCTTCATATTTCTCATCCAGGAAATCGCTGAGTAGAAAGCTGATGGTTTTTTGCCGCACGGTATTATTCATAAAACGAAGTGCCTGGCTGATATTTGTCTTCTGGTGCGCCGGCTCCGTGACGAGCAGATCGCGCACTATGTGCAAAACCTGATCCCTACCCTTCTTCGGCGGGATATAGCGTTCAATCCTGTCACTGAAAAAGATCAGTCCCACTTTATCATTATTATTCACCGCAGAAAAAGCCAGCACCGCACAGATCTCCGTAATGAGGTCCTTCTTCCGTGCCTTTACAGTCCCGAACAAGGAACTACCACTCACATCCACCAGTAACATTACCGTAAGCTCCCGTTCTTCTTCAAATAATTTGCTAAAGGGATGATTAAACCGCGCCGACACATTCCAATCAATGAACCGGATATCATCTCCTGCATAATATTCCCGCACTTCCCGGAAACTCATGCCCCTACCCTTAAAAGCACTATGATACTCCCCCGTGAAGAGGTGACGGGTGAGGCGCTTGCTTTTGATTTCAAGCTCCCTTACTTTTTTGAGTATCTCGGATGCTGTTAGCATGTTTTCGTTGATGGTTGATAGTTGATGGTTGATAGATCAGCTATTTTAGATTCGTGTCTTCTTCTAAATACTTAATAAGTCCATTTATTAAACGAACGCTTTTCTCTACCATTGGATTAAGACGATTATATGCTTCCTGATCAATTATTTGTACCATAACTGCTACGCTTAATAAGGTTTCTATTTCATAGGCGGATCCTCTTGAAATATGAAGGAATTGAATACTATCTTTTTTAAAGTTGCGCCCCAATCCTTCAGCGATATTGCTAGGAATGGATACAGCTGCTCTCTTTGTTTGGGAAGTTAATCCAAACATCTCATCTTTGGGATAAGCCTTTGTTAACCGATAAATTTCTTTCACTATTTCCATTGAATACGTCCATGCATCCAATTTTTTATAACTTAACATAGCATACATTTTAAAATAAAAAAATATGCTACTAATAATGCTTAACACATATCGCAAAACACCGATTGGTTGATAGTTGATGGAAATCAGGTGCGGATTAACACATAAAGTCCATCAACCGTCAACCATCAACTCTCCCTCACGGCACCACTATCGCCCGCAGCACATCATCCACCACCTGATCCGCATTCACATTCTCCGCTTCTGCTTCATACGTTAGCCCGATGCGATGGCGCAATACGTCTTTTGCAATGGAGCGCACATCTTCGGGAATCACGTAGCCTCTTTTGTTCAGAAAAGCGTGGGCTTTGGAAGCCAGTGCCAGGTTGATGCTCGCACGGGGAGAACCACCGTAGGCGATCATGGGTTTTAGTTTTTCCAGTCGATACTTTTCCGGCGTGCGGGTGGCAAAAACGATGTCCAGGATATATTGTTCCACCTTTTCGTCCATGTATATCTTGCGCGTCAGATCCCTGGCCTGGAGAACTTCCTGCATGGAAACGACCTGGTTGAGATCTGGTAGTTTCATTCCGTTCATGTGTGCGCGGATGATGAGCTGTTCCTCCTGTTTGGTGGGATAGCCGACGATCACTTTCATCAGAAAACGGTCCTGCTGCGCTTCGGGCAGCGGATACGTTCCTTCCTGCTCCAACGGATTTTGTGTTGCCAGAACCAAAAAAGGTTCTTCGAGCACATAACTACTATCGCCGATGGTAACCTGCCGTTCCTGCATGGCTTCAAGTAAGGCACTCTGCACTTTTGCCGGAGCGCGGTTGATCTCGTCGGCCAGGAGGAAATTGGCGAAAATCGGCCCCTTTCTCACGACAAATTCATTCTTCTGCTGATTATAAATCATGGTGCCCACCACATCGGCCGGCAGCAGGTCGGGGGTGAACTGGATACGGCTGAATTTTCCTTTTATGGTTTGCGAAAGCGATTTAATGGTAAGGGTCTTAGCCAGTCCGGGCACGCCTTCCAGCAACACATGCCCATTGCTGAGCAATCCGATCAACAAGCGGTCCAGCATATATTTCTGTCCGATGATCACATGACCAATCTCCTCCCGGAGCCGGTCCACAAACTGCCCATGATATTGGATCTTTTCATTTAGCTGCTTGATGTCATCCGCCGTATACATGTTGTTAAAAAATTAGGCTGCAAAATACGAATTCGTTAATAAGTATACCCGCCTGCGTTAAACTTCGGCGGGGGACACAATAAAGTTTAACAAATGGAGTTACAACTGAATTAAGTACTTAAAACATTGATTATGATGCGTTATTCGTTATTACTTTCTTCAGCAGTTATTCTTTTTTTGGGGTTTACCGCGTGTAAAAAAAGCGATAAAACAAATAGTTCCAGAACAATGGCAAATGTTTCAGGCACGTATCGTATTACCGCTTTAACGGCAAGTCAGGGTAGCGCCTCGTTCAACGTATATGATTCCCTGCCGGCTTGTGAAAAAGACAATCTGATCGAATTACAATCCAATGGTGGGGCTCTATTCATAGACGCAGGGACCGTCTGCTCTCCGCGCAGTGATTCTACCGGCGCCTGGCATTTGTCTGCCAGCGGCGACTCCCTCTATCTGGGAGGCGAAGCAGCCCTCATCAAATCATTCGACGGAAAATCACTGGTAGTTACTAATCAACAGACCTTTAGTGGGTTTACTGTAGTAGCGACTACGACGCTAATGAAGCAATAGGAGAAAGGTTGACGGTTGACGGTTGACCGTTGACGGATATGAGGTGCGAATTCGCACGCAAAGGCCGTCAACGGTCAACCGTCAACAAATTTTATCCGTCAGTCAATTTCAACCTAAATATTTCCCCACAATCGGCATCCTCCTCCCCACACCAAATGCTTTGCAGCTTACGCGGATGATGGGGCAGAACTGGTTGCGTTTGTATTCGTTGCTGTTGACCAGTTTCAATACACGGCCGACCAGGGCTTCGTCCATGCCCATGGCGATGATTTCTTTGGGACCTTTTCTTTTTTCGATATAGAGGTATAAAATCTTGTCGAGGAGATCGTATTCAGGGAGACTGTCGCTGTCTTTTTGATCAGGTCGCAGTTCGGCAGAAGGCGCTTTTTCCAGGATGGAGAAAGGGATGATTTCTTTTTCCCGGTTGATATATCGTGCCAATGCATAGACCTGCGTTTTATATACGTCACCCGGAACGCTGAGTCCGCCGGCCATATCTCCATACAAAGTTCCATAGCCCGTAGCCAGTTCGCTTTTATTGGAGGTGTTCAGGAGAATGTATCCGAATTTATTGGCCATGGCCATAAGCAGGTTTCCGCGGGAACGGCTCTGAATATTTTCTTCTGCCACGCTGAAAGGGAGATTTTTGAAAATGGGTTTTAAGGAAGAAAGAAAGCTTTCATATATAGGTTGAATGGGAATGATATCGAAAGGGTTGTCCAGGTTTTTAGAGAGCTGCACAGCATCATTCACAGAATGTGATGAAGAAAATCCGGAGGGCATGGCTACGGCACGCACATTTTCTTTTCCGAGCGCTTCACAGGCCAACACAAGTGTAACAGCACTATCTATTCCTCCGCTGCTGCCAAGGATAGCTTTTGTAAATCCCATTTTCCTGAAATAATCCCGGATACCCAGGAGGAGGGCATCGTGGATTTCTATTATATTATTACTACGGGTAAGATAGGGGATGATTGCTGCGGGTTCTGTTGAGGGTTGAGGGTTGAGGGTTGACGGTTGACGGGCTTTGTGGGTAAGTCCGGGTGGAGAAGTAAATTGGGGAATGGCGGAGGTGACGGGCGGATATTTTTTTTCAGTGTCCGCTACGCAGAAATCTTCTTCAAAAACCTTCAGCTGATGCGTGAGGTTGGCTTCCGCATCATATACCACACTGCCACCATCGAAAACAATTTCCGTTTGTGAACCCACGGCATTGCAATAGTACATGGGCAGTTTGTATTTCAGCACATTCTCCCGGACCACAGCGCGACGGTCTTCTTCATGATCGTAATCGAAAGGCGAGGCGGAAATATTTATCATGAGGTCGGGCTGTTGGGGCATGAGCTGGTCCATCGGACAAACACGGTACAGGGGATTGTCGCCCAGATTCCAGATATCTTCGCAAATCGTCAGCGCGATTTTTTTCCCTTTAAATGGCACCAGCTTCCATTCATAGCCCGGTTCGAAATAGCGGTTTTCATCAAAGACATCGTAGGTAGGAAGACAGGTTTTATGAACCACGGCCTTCACTTCTTTTTCGTAAAGAAACCAGGCCGCATTGAACAGGTCTTTTCCTTCGCGGACGGGATTGCGGGCCGGAGCGCCAACGATCACGGCAATATCTCCGGTATGGGCTTTGATTTCTTCGATAGAAAGATAACAGCGGCTGATAAAATCTTCGAATTCCAGGAAATCGCGTGGCGGATAACCGCATATGGAAAGCTCGGAAAAAACGGCCACGTCTGCCCCTGCTTCCCGGGCCTGCTGTATGCCGCTGATGATCTTCTGCGTGTTGAATTCGAAATTGCCGATATGATAATTTTGCTGGATCAGCGCGATTTTCATGAGGCAAATTTAGTGTTTAGCGGGGGATTTTCGTTGACGGTTGACAGTTGACAGCTGACGGACTTTATATGTAAATTCACCATTGAGAACCATCAACCATCAACGATCTATCGCGTTCATTTTACTATTCTGCACCACCCTCTCCCTCCACGCCCAGGACAGTCCCTCCGTAAAAACCAGCATCGACAAAACACATATTATTATAGGTGAACCGGTTCGTTTAGGCATTGACGTTAGATCTCCCGCCGGAGCATTCCTGCAACTTCCCCAGCCGGATACGATCCCGCATTTTGAATTTCTGGGAAAAGGCAGCGTGGATTCGCTGGCATCAGCCATTAGTACGAGTTATCATCTGGAATGGAAACTCACCAGTTTTGATTCCGGCACGTATACGATTCCGGCTTTATCAGTTATCGTCGGAAACCGGCATTATCAGAGTGATTCCCTGCTGGTGGACGTTACTTATGGAGATCTGGATTCAGCAAAGGAATATCACGATATCAGAGGAATTATCGATATTGAAAACCCGGCCGTGAAGTATATTCTCTGGGTAGTGTTGGGGTTAACGATACTGGGGATCTTATTGTTTATCCGCTCGGCTACACGTCCGTTTCCGCGCATAACGGTTACGGAAGAAGGACCGGGGCCAGCTGGCTTATCGCCATTCGATGAAGCGATGGCTTCTTTGGGAGTACTGAAAAAAATGCCTTTAACGGATGCGGCGTCGGTCAAAAAATATTATTCAGGCATGAACGATATCCTCCGGGTATTCCTGAATCGCAGCATGGGCTTTTCCTCCATGGTAAGGACCAATGAGGAACTGATCCTTCAGCTGAGCAGCCTGGAGATGAATAAGGAGTCCTTCACTCATCTTGCAGGAGCATTGCGCATGAGCGATTTTGTGAAGTTTGCCAAATATATTCCCGATGTTTACGATAATGAGCGGAACATGGAAGTGATCCGTTCTGCGATTGTGTTAATTAATGAAATCCGAAAATAGTGTTGTACGACTGGTTCAGTAATGTTCATTTTGCCCAACCTTTGTTCTTTGCGCTCTTCGCATTGATCCCCCTGCTGATTTATTGGTATGTGAAACCGCCA
>JAYVXJ010000414.1:0-6080 GCA_043785285.1 Chitinophagaceae bacterium | reverse complement strand
CTATCTTCAGATAAGTGGAAGCTGTTGTATTTAAAGCAGCATACAGATCACTATCTTTATGCTCAGAAGCCTGCCTTAATCTGGCCAGTACTTGTCCGACGGTAAGCTTTGAACCGGGAATGAAGGATAACATAATCGCAACTTAAATATCAAAGATCGTTTTTTTGAAATAAACAAGACGGTTCAAGTCGGGTGTTTACGATAATCCGAATAAACCAAGACAAGAAATGGAAATGATCAAAAGTGTAAATATAGTAGATAAATTTCCCTGGAGTTTTTCCTTTTCAAATTTGCGGGCATATTCTTCATCTATAAAGCGATAATCAAAAGGTTATCCCGGATTGTAAATAACTAATCCCACTACCGTTAAGTGTCCCTTTTTGATAGTCAATATGCTTTATCGCAGCATTGATATTTGCAGGAAGCATGACCACAAAAAAAATAATTAATGCCCAGCCTGTCAATTGCCAAATCTGAGAAATATGCAACCCGATTGCTGCTGCTATTTAAAAAAAGCCAGTGACGTAAACCATTTCTTTTTTAAATGGGATAAAACCGGGTATCATCATAGTCATACCCTTTGTATAAACAAAATGCCCCAATGTTGTAAATGCTAACATCACTGACATTGCAATTCTTCCTAATAAAGCAACTTCATATTGCTTGTGGAAAAAATGGAGAGTAAAAAGTAAAATCACAAAAGATACAAGTAATACTATTAATGGTTTCATTTATTTAGTGTACCGACCTCCTATAAACTGGACGGTTTTCTAAAGGTAATTTAGTAGTTTTCGTATTCAAAATCACAATTATATCGTCTGGTGCTAACGGAGCAATACTAGTGTGCCGCTTTCCGTTTTTTCGGGTTCACTAGTGAATTGATAATGGCAGATCCAAACATAGGCTCCTGAAACCTGCGACATATTTCCTAGTGAGCCATCCCAACTTTTTGTATAATCTTCCGATTCGAAAACTTTCTGGCCCCATCGGTTAAAAATCTGTAACTGGTATCTTGTGAGGGTTCCAAATACGGTTGGACGGAAATTGTCGTTGATCCCATCCTGGTTTGGACTGAAGGCATTGGGGAAAAAGATTCCAAACAGGCATTCTTTTGTGTTGACCCCGATAGTGGATGTGGCGGAACATCCGTATTGATCTGTAACGGTCAGAGAATAGTTACCCGCCTTTCTTACCATAATAAAATTTTCCTTTTCCCCCGTGCTCCAGCTGTACGCGTTGAATTGGCCCTCAGATTGTATTTTGGAAGGATAACCATCGCAAATAAGTGTATCCGGCATCAAAAAACCGGTCGGTTTTGAAATGATCTGATTAATGAAGACCGTGTCGCGGGTTGAGCAATTATGGTTGTCCTGAACCTGAACCCAATACATTCCGGTTGTGTCTACAACCAAGGTAGACGAACCAGTTCCGTTCTGCCATAGGTATTTCAGGTAGCGGCTGCCTGCATTCAGGACGCGCGTGCTTCCCTCACAAAGCCAGTTTTCTGAGTCCAGCCCCACCACAGGTAAAGGATATACATTTTTTACCACAAGGGTATCGCTGCTATAACATCCATTGATTGACTGGGCTATTACACTATATGTTCCCTGCTTATGAACCCAGACAGACGCATCCGATGCGCCGGTACTCCAATTGTAATTCAGAAAACCGGTGCCCGCATTCAACAGAATGCTGTCGCCGGTACAAAAACTGGTATCGCCACCCAGGTGAACCGGATTGGGAACATGTATGGTTATCAAAATCGTATCTTTTACGATACAGCCCAGAACAGTCTGTGCCGACGCGAAGTATGCCGTGCTGACCGAGGGATATAACGTAACCGACTGCGCATCGTAGCCATTGAGGTTATTGTTCGTTTTCCAGTTATAGTGGCTATAACCTCCGGGAGCCTGTAATGTAACAGGTTCATTCAAACAGAAGGCCGTATCTGGTCCGACATAAAAATTCAGTGAGGGTGCCTGTTGAATCAATACCGTATCACTGATGGGTAATCCGCAGGTATTGGTCACCGTTACATAGTATTTCCCGGGTGTCGTAACCAGCATAGTATCAGCTGCGGATCCGTCCTGCCATGTATAATTGCCATAACCAGTTGCAGGACGGAGCACCAGTGTGCTGTTGGGACAGAGATAGGCATCCGGTCCCAGTGATACGGATTTTTCTGCATGTAATACTGTAAAAGATATCGAGTCAGACAGAAAACGACAGGTGCCGTTCATGGAAACGGAAACCTTTCCCTGAAACTGGTCTTTGTAAATCAGTACCAGGGTGCTGTCGTTCAACACCGAGTCGGACTGGAGGTTGGTCGCATCGAATGTCCAGGTTGGCCTGCTTCCGCATTCCGGATTTCTCCAACAAGTAAATATGGCCTGCTGGCCTGCACAAAAAACGGGCTGGTTAACAGATAATTTAACAGAGTCGCAGTATGATACCAATTTGCAGGCAGATTGTTGATGCGGATTTCCGTCTGTAGGCCCGGGTACCACACGATTGGTTCTGCGAAAACTATTACTCGAAATTGAATCACAATAATAGCGCGGATAGGGTAACATGGCGTAGGGTACGAGCCATCCTGCGCTGGTATCCGTACCGGTACAAACGCTGCTGGTATCACTGTCGTGCAATCGCAAAAAATCCAGCCCCTCGATTTGATTTACTGAATCACCCATCCACTGGATCTCGATATCCTGGTTCGGCGACATGTTGAGAAAATTGGTCGACCATATATTGGAAAAGCTCCGCTCGTTAAAAACACGTTCTTTGATGATCTGTCCCTGTTCAATCGCACCGAAGATGACATCATTACTGAACCCCGACAAATAGGACAGATAAGTATACGATATTCTGCCCGACGCATGTTCGGTGATCCTCGTTTCATCATAATTGGATTGGATATTGGATTCAACCATCCACCCGCGTTGGAAAATAAAAGACGGATCAAATTCGGCCGTTATACCGTGCACAATGGGCGTCGTACCATATCTGGCATCCGATATCGGCGTTCCGAATATGGCCATGTTTCCGTTTGTCAGCTGTTGAATTGAGCCTCGGGCCAGGATACTGTTCCAGCCGGAATTGGCTCCGAAATCGGCATACCAGCATTTCGTTCGCAGCGTGTCGCCCGTGGCCGGATTGATTCGAAGATTCCAAAGATAATTTGTCTGGTTACCGCTGCCATCGGGCATATAGACAAAGGGATTGGTGCCGTAGACCGATAATTCACCAGCGATATAAAGGATGCCGTAACACTGAGACGCGCGAAAAGAGAAGCTTTTATCCCAGGCGATATTTCCGGCGGGATCCATTTTTAATACTAGGCTATGCGTCGTGATGGCGTCTCCGATATATTGGTTTCCGCAGAGATAAATATTTCCGGTAGGGTCCTGTACCATTCCCGTTATATCGAGGTGTCCGTTGTTCTGCGTCCAGATGGAACAGCTGTCCGTCTGCACCCATAATACATTTCCATTGGCGTCCAGTTTCCATAAAATCAATTCTTCCCGGCTGTTATAAGCAACAGGAATTTCCATCTCACCGGCTACCAGCAATGATCCGTCGTTGAGTTCAAAACTTTTATACGCGGTGGCATAATTTAAAGGGTAAATATTGGGTCCGTCGAAGGCCTTCGACCACATCACCGTTCCTGATGTATTGTATTTTAACAGGTAGGGAAAGGTATAATATGGAGATGCGATTTGCTGATGAAAACCAGCCACCGCAATGCCTCCGTCGCGCGTTTTCAGAATCTCTCCGCCGGGTCCCAGGTATTCTCCGGGTTCCGTGGTGAGGATATTATTGGAGGTGTCGATGCAATTCGGTGATCCCAGTGCCATGGAAAGTGGCTGAATGGAAATCGATTTACTGATTTTCGAAGGTTTTGAAAAAACGGATACCAGGGGTTTGCGCGAATCCGGCATCCGTTTCATCTTCCGCTGAAAGGAAGGATTCAACCGGAAAATTTTGTTGATCAGGGAGCTGTCGAAACGCTGATTGGAATTCAGGGCTGCATCGGAATGTGTTGCCGGCAAGGCCTGGCCAAAAGACTGCCAGGTGATGAATGACAGGGTAATGACCGCTATGAAAAAGCGGATAAATTGATGCATGGATGTTTAGGGTGGCTCGCTCGCCAGGAGCTAAAAATAGAGGAAAAAAGAGGGAATTCAAAGGGATTATCGCATCCCTGACTGTATAGGTGTTAACTCTTAGTATTCTAACGACGTTACATTAGTCTGTAAATTCTTTACTGAAAATCCCATGATTTTTTTTAGCAATGGGAATAACATAACAACGGACAAGATCCATAAGATCCACTATAGCAGATCTCTTAATATATGCCAATGCTAACTTGGGGGTGGGGCCAAAATCGCTTGAAAAAGCGATTCAGCTCACTCATGTTCAGACGTTTACCGAGGGAACTAATAAAATTGGGCTTGGATGGCTCTATATTAAACCTCGCAAGGATGAATTATTGTTTCACAACGGGGGAACCGGTGGGTTTATTTCTTATCTGGCGATCAATTTAGATAAGAAATTCGCCGTAATTGTTTTGTCAAACAGCGCAATTAGCGTCGATGATGTTGGCAATTCCATTATGAAATGGCTTGAAGAAAATCCACAATAGTGGCATAGTGAAGTCTTGTTTAGTCCATTTCTAATCAAAAACCCATTTGATATCAAGTCTACTTTTTCTTTTTTGATCAAACTATTTATATTTTTATTTTAATTTTAGACAGTGATTTAAAGGTAGTGAGTAACTCATGACCTTTTTTTACAGGTCTGATAATGCATTGATATTCAAAATTATAGAGAGTCGGTTCGAATCCCTCCCTCTCCGCGGAAATCAATTATTTTAGATTTAAAGAAATCATGAAAGCCCGTAAATACAGTGTTTGCGGGCTTTTTCAATTTTAAGATTACCTGCAAATACTTCTCTTATCGCATATTTAGCCGGAGTCATTCGTGGAGTCATACCTCACTTTACAAAGACTCCGGTTACTTAACGCATGACGCTGTTTCTTAACACTTTATAAGAACTGAAATAGAATTTCCGGGATCTGCCGGATCTAATTTTATCATCCTAAAAAAGCGTCAAAATGGAAAAGAGTTTTGGTCTGCATTTTCACCTGAAAAAAAACAAGGTTGTTGGAGATTCGGAAAGTACCGTTTACATGCGCATTACTGTAGATCAGGAGTTCGCTGAGATCAGTACCAAGCGAAAATGCGAAAAGGCTAATTGGAATTCCGAATCTGGCAGAATGAATAAAAAACATGAAGCTGCCAGGGACTTCAATGCTTACCTGGATACCCTGCAGCAAAAAGTGTTTGAGGCCAAAAGGAAATTACTGGAACTGGATCAAGTGGTTACCCCGGAAAATATCAAAACATTGCTCCTTGGAAAATCAATCAACAGCCGGCAAAAGCGGATGCTCATGGAAATATTCACTCACCACAATGACCAGATGCAGGCACTTGTGGGGAAGGAATATGCGCCTGGTATGCTAGTTAGATATCAGACATCCTTTCGGCATACACGTTCTTTTCTGAATAAATCCTAAGAAGACTATACGAAGGCTTCATGCTGGATTTCTTAAGTACACGAGGGAATGTCTTTTTATGGAACTATGTGTAATTTCTGTTGAACTGGAAATACGATCAAAAGCAATCAATAATATTTAATAGATATTAGTAATAGAGAAAAAAATACTCTTGGCCTTATAGAGACTCTGCTATTGTCATGGATGAAAAATGAAATAAAAAACCCCCGAATTAACACTCGGAGGTTAAAATTAATTTATAAAAGGGATTTATTTAGCGGCTATTGTGTAATCTATTTTTACTTCTGTTTTGCCATCTCCATCAACGTCCATATCAGTTCCGGTAACAGCTAAAATATCATTTACATAAATTGTACCTACGAGATTGTGGTCATCTGCCTTTGCATCCAATTTAAGCACCGCTCCTAATTGTACATAAACCGTAGTGTCTTTGGTACCGGAAAAGGGGCTTTTTACAAGGTCATCAGTAGTATCCTGACTTATTTTAAACTGGTTAACAGAGTC
>JAYVXJ010000413.1:0-6081 GCA_043785285.1 Chitinophagaceae bacterium | reverse complement strand
ATGCTGAAGCGGGAAATGATGCAGACCCATACCAAACGACATCGGGTTACAGTGTAAGCAGCAGCTCCAATTTCAACGGGCAGCCATATGCCTATATCCGGGATGTGATTCCGTTGTTGGATCTTAAAAATGAACTGACGCATTCTTATGAGTTTGGCTCGGAACTCAAATTTTTCAATAACCGGCTGGGGATTGACGTGACTTATTATAATTCCTCTACGACCAACCAGATTCTCAATCTGGGCTTACCAGCACCTACCGGTTTTTCCGCTGCTGTGATCAATTCCGGAGAGATCAGGAATAAAGGGATAGAATTATTCCTGAGTGCCACCCCACTTAAAATAGGAAGTTTCAGATGGGATGTAACAATTAATTTTTCCCACAACAAATCGGAAGTCGTTTCATTATATCCGGGTGTAGCCACCCTGCCCATACTTAATCCTGGCGATGCCAGTATCGAAGCGCGGCCAGGCCAGCCTTTTGGAAATATTGTCGGATACAAGATCATGAGAAATGAAAATGGGGACGTGCTGCTGGATGCAAATGGCAAATTCCAAAGAAGCGCAGATCGCGTCGTGTTGGGAAATGTACAACCTGATTTCTTAGGTGGCATCACCAATACCTTCTCTTTTATAGGATTTTCCCTCAGTGCGATGATCGATGTGCGGAAAGGCGGACAGGTTTACTCTTATACAAAATACGATCAGATGGCTAAGGGTACCGGAAAGTTTACAGAGAACCGGACAAACCTGATTGCCAATGGGGTAATTGAAACCAGCCCGGGTAAATATGTGAAGAATGATAAAGTGATTGTTGCCTCAGATTATTATGCCGGTCAGGGGCCCTGGGGCGGCATTGATGAAACCATGGTGATTAATGCGGATTATGTGGCCCTCCGGGAAGCAACCCTGAGTTATGACCTGGGCTTATCCCTTTTTAAGAAAACCTTCTTCAGAACAGCCCGCCTTTCCTTAGTTGGCAGGAACCTGTTTTATCTCTATCGGGATCCGCAGTTTAAATTGATGGATGTAAGTCCGGAAACGGCTTTCAGCCCCACCGCCGCTGCCCAGGGATTTGAAGCCAGGGGTATTCCGACAACCCGAAGCCTTGGTTTGAATTTGTCCTTTTCGTTTTGATCATTAATGACCTAATTTACTAATAATCAGATTATGAAATCTTATACACGAGTCGTACAATTTACAGTCATTGCCTGGGTGTTGTTCCTGGGTAGTTCCTGCACCAAAAATTTCAAGGAGCTCAATACGGATCCGACCCTGGTTACCAAGGATGTGGTACCGCCATCTATGATTTTTACTGCCGTATTGAAAAATTCCATATTCAGCACCTACAATCGCGGTCCTCTTTCAAATTACGCTTCTTATTATGTTGCGGAAGATCAGGGTAACCTTTTCCAGAATACAAACTGGAGCGACCCCTTTGGTACGTATTATCTGAACTACCTGATCAATGCAGCGGAAGTGGTGCGGTTAACCGCAGGCGATCCGAAGTTAAGTAATGAACATGCCATCGGCAGGATCTGGAAAGTATGGTTATTTCATCAACTCACCGATATGTACGGGGATATACCCTATTCCCAGGCCATTTTAGGTGTAGATAGTGTGATCTATCAATCGAAGTATGATCCTCAGCAATCCATTTATGATGACATGCTTAAGGAGTTAAAGGAAGCTACAGCCGCATTAAGTGATGATCCTTCCCTTTCTTCCTTTGGCAGTGCGGATATCCTGTTTGGAGGAAATTTAGATAACTGGAAAAGATTCGCCAACTCCTTGCGCTTCCGGCTGGCCATTCATGCCCGTTATGCAGATGCAAATCTCGCCCAGCAAAATATTTCCGATATCGTAAATCAACCTTTGATAAACGACAATTCGTTAAATGCGAAACTGACTACGATTGATGGTGCTGACGACAACAATAAAAATCCGCTTTACCTTAACAGGATAAATTCACAGGATTATCCGGTATGGGTTTCTTTTACGACCACAGAAGTTCTTCAGAAGCTAAACGATCCACGGTTAACCATTTTTGCCAATCCCGCTGCGGATGGCGTTTCCGGTTACCGTGGCCGGCCTTTGCAGATACTCGACCAGGAAAAATTAAGGTATACCGTTACCTCTACCGCTAGTTTGCCCGAATCTTTTCAGCAACCGGTATACTCTATCATAGTAATGAATGCTGCCGAAGTTTTCTTTCTTCGCGCAGAAGCGGCTGTTGCCGGAATTACGGCTGAAGATCCCCAGGAAATGTTCAGCAAGGGTATTCAGGCTTCCCTGGAACAGTATGCTGTGCCATCAGGAACTATTACCGGCTACCTGGCTTCTGCCTCCGGAACTTTAAGCGGAACGGACGAAGAAAAACTGGAACAGATCGGCGTACAGAAATGGTTGGCCATTTATTATGAAACGAATGAGGGATGGACGGAATTTAGGAGAACGGGTTATCCCAAGGTATGGACGGGAAGTGAGAAAGGAGTTACGAATGGCAATATTCCCAGAAGATTAACTTACCCACTGGATGAATATCAAAAAAACGAAACCAATGTGAAAGATGCTGCCGGCCGTTATGGAACCGGCGATATCCTGATGAGTAAAGTATGGTGGGACAAGAAACCCGGTGTTCCGTTTGCCCATCCAAAGCAGGGAATGTTTCCTCCTGAATAATAAAGATTCTGATTAACTTAAGCTGTATTACCTGCTTCAATAGCTGAAGCGGGTATACAGCTTATTTATTTTATATAATATTAACTCTCGTATTTAAGAGGAGGTGATGGTTGCTCAAATGACGGAATGCAATGAGGAAATATATTTTATGGATTGTTATTTTTTCAAATTTTTTGATGGCCTGTCATCAAAAAACGCCTCAGGAATATAGTTCGTGGCCAATTTACCGCGGCGATGAAGGAAGTAATGCCTATTCCACATTAAATCAAATCAACAAGGAAAATGTAAAGCAGCTCAAAGTTGCATGGATATACCGAACCGGCGATAAATCGGAATACTTTAGCCTGGAATGTAATCCAATTATCATCAATGACATTCTCTACGCCATTTCTCCAAAACAGAAAACTTTTGCACTCAATGCCAGAACGGGTAAAGCGTTATGGGTATTTGACCCCTTTGAAAAGAATAGCGGGAATGGTGGTTATAACCGCGGGTTAACTTACTGGAATAGCGGGAATGATCAGCGGATTTTCATGTTTGCATCGAATCAGTTAATAGCGCTGGATGCCAACAGTGGAAAGCAAATTATGAGTTTCGGAAAAGATGGCCATGTGGATCTCAACAAAGGGTTGCGAAACAATAGAGGATTATCACATCGGGAAGATGTGGGAAACACTTCTCCCGGTATTATATATAAGGATCTGATCATTGTTGGTTCATCAGTAGGTGAAGATTATGAAAGTTCACCTGGACATATTCGCGCGTATGATGTACGAACAGGAGAAATGAAATGGATATTCCACACGATTCCGGAACCCGGTGAATTCGGCTACGATACCTGGTCAAAAGAAAGTTATCAAACTGCTGGTGGATGTAATGCCTGGTCCGGATTAAGCCTTGATAAAAAAAGGGGAATGGTTTTTATTGCCACCGGTACCCCCGCTTTTGATTTTCATGGCGGCGAAAGGATTGGCAAAAATTTATTTGGCAATTCGGTGGTCGCCCTGGATGCGTCTACCGGGAAATACATCTGGCATTTTCAGCTGTCTCATCATGATCTGTGGGATTATGATCTGCCTTCTCCTCCCAATCTGGTCACGGTAAAAAAAGAGGGTAAACTGGTGGATGCCGTAGCACAAATAACAAAACAAGGATTTATTTTTCTGCTCGACAGGGAAACGGGCACTCCGTTGTTTAAGGTTGTGGAAAAACCGGTAGCATCATCCACGATGACAGCCGAACAAAACTGGCCAACACAGCCATTTCCGGTAAAGCCTTTACCACTCTGCAGACAGAAATTTGACGAGCGCGAGGTTACGGAGATTTCTCCTGAAGCACATGAATATGTTTTAAAAGAAGCGAAAAAATATGCCTGGGGAGATATTTATCTTCCACCCTCCATGGAGGGAATCATTCAGATTCCCGGATTCAGGGGAGGTGCAGAATGGAGCGGAGCAGCTTTCGATGCTGAAACAGGAATCATGTTTGTAGGAATCAATGATATCCCGAACATTGTTCAGTTAACTGAAAAGAAAGATCATAATCCGGATGAATTTTTTAATGTGAGTCCGGCTAAAGCGGGTTCCATACTGTACCAAATAAATTGTGCGGTTTGTCATGGCGGGGATCGGAAGGGAAATGGTTCTTACCCTCCGCTTTTGAATATTTCAACCCGGCTAAAACCCCCGGATGCCAAAGGAATTCTTGAAAAAGGAAAAGGGATGATGCCTTCTTTTAACGGACTGTCCGATGCAGAAAGAAATGCCATCATTGATTTTTTATTTGCTTTAAAAACGAAGGGTCTTTATAAATACGATCATCAGGATAGCTTGTCAAAAATTAAAAAACGAAATCCTGCGCGATACGCGCTGAAGGGATATGTTCAATTGCTGGACCAGCAGGGTTATCCCGGAGTGAAACCTCCCTGGGGAACATTGAATGCAGTGAATCTGAATTCGGGAGAGATCGTATGGAAGGTTCCATTGGGTCAATATCCCGAACTTGCAGAAAAGGGATTTCCCAATACCGGCACCCAATTAATGGGCGGTGAAATAGTAACTGCCGGTGGTTTAGTATTTATAGGTGCTTCACAGGATGAAGAATTCAGGGCTATTGATAAAACCACGGGACAAACCCTTTGGGAATATCAATTACCCGCCGGCGGATATGCCACGCCGGCTACGTATCAGATTGATGGGAAGCAGTATGTTGTTATTGCCGCAGGGGGAGGAGGACGTCAGCGAACGAAATCCGGAGATTATTATATCGCATTTGCATTGCCATAGTCAGCATCTTTGATTCGCTTTAAAATATATCAGCCGGCTTTAATGCAATTCTTTGATAAAAAGATTGGCAAACTGAAAAGTATTATTATCGGCGTGATCATCCTGCAGGGCGAAACGCCCGTTCGCCGGTATGCCCGGGAGTAAGGCATCCTGAATAACCAAAATATTGTTTACCATAACAGACACCCGTTCGCCCTTCATGGTGATCACAAAGTGATTCCATTCTCCGGGTGGTTTATCTGCTTTGACTTTGGGGGTAACAGCGGCCCGGATTTCAGGAGAAAGTGTTTTGTCTACCCGGTAACCATATATTTCTCCGGATCCTAAATACCGGTATCCGATATTTACCTGGCTCTTGGAATTCCCTCTTAAATAAATTCCGGTATCGCCGGCATAGGGAACTTCAACTTCTTTTTTACTGCCGTCTTCGTTGAGTGCATTCTCTCCGTTGGGTAATACAACGGGACTTAATGCCATCTCAGGTTTACGGGTGAGCCTCACGTCGGCGATCAGGATGAAATCACCATACGATTTTTTGCTCCAGAGACTTTTATCTTTTTCCTCGCTTTTCCCGTCATAGTTTATTACTCCATCCTGCACGGCCCAATGACCCCTATGGCCGGACTTAAGATC
Organism: Chitinophagaceae bacterium; assembly: GCA_043785285.1. GTDB lineage: Bacteria > Bacteroidota > Bacteroidia > Chitinophagales > Chitinophagaceae > Puia. The sequence continues at coordinate 482 of JAYVXJ010000413.1, read as the reverse complement.
CCATCCGGAAAAATCCCGTCCATTGAATAGTTGTTTATAACCATCCGGGATTGGCTGATTCGTTATTGGGTGTGCCGTGTGGCAGGCGGAACATATTCCAAAAAGAATCAGAAGGAAGCAACAGATGAACTGCCCATCGTTCTTATTAAATTTACCAGTTGCCATCTTTGTGTTTCAGTGAGCATTTTTTTGTAGGAAGGCATTCTTCCTTGCCTTCAGTCAATTTCCAGTATAGGGCTCCGTCCTTCTGCTTTTGAACGGTGGCATTGCCCAGGTCACCATGTCAATCCCGGCACATTTTCAAATAGACTCTTCTGGTATCGGCCGCCACATTGGTATTTATTTTTTCCGGGTTTACCCATTTGTTCGCCTCTTTAGGGGCTTTCCATTCCGGTTCCTGTTTTTGGACGGCGGTAAAAGCAAATGAAATACTAACTGTGGTTATGAGGATTACGGCTAACGCCTTGTTTTTTTTATTCATC
>JAYVXJ010000412.1:0-1785 GCA_043785285.1 Chitinophagaceae bacterium | reverse complement strand
CCATCAGGTTGCCGAATACATTCGTATCATTCGGAAGTACGAGTTCGGTCATAATAATCTGAGAATCCTTCGGTGATTTATTCATTGCCTGAATAGTTGAATTTTTTTATGCGCGGGTTTGCTCACATCCGCTGAGAAAATCTTCCGACACATCTGCACCGATACCAGGAGATTCCGGCAGTTCCACAAAATAACTGCGGTATTTTACGCCGCCGGTTACAGGATCGGTTTTATGTCCGAGCAAACAGGTATCCATATCATAAAACCGGATATTATCCTGGGCACTGGCGAAATGCGCAAAGGCAGTCAGTGCCAGCCGACTTTCGAGCATACCACCCATCATACAGGGAATACCATGATCTGCACAGACCCGGTTTATTTTCAGCGCTTCCAGTATACCGGCAGATTTTGCGAATTTGATATTTACATAATCACAGGCGCCAGCCCGGATCAATCGCAATGCATCGTGGTGATTGAATACACTTTCATCTGCCATGATCTTCACAGGAGAAGCGGTTCTTAGCTCCGGTAACAGGTGATCGTTCCAATGCCGCATGGGCTGCTCACAAAACTGAATATCATATTTGCCCATAGCCTGAAGGGCTTCGCGGGCTGTTTCAAAATCCCAACCCTGGTTGGCATCTATCCTCAATCCGATGGAATCACCTACTCGTTCCCGGATACGTTTTACACGTTCCACATCCTGCGGCCCGTTTTTTCCGAGTTTGATCTTAATGATCCTTACTCCCTTGTTTTTAAAGTCCACTGCTGTTGCAGCCATAACTTCCGGTTCCCCGATCCCGATGGTGAGATAGGTTTCCAATGGCTTTCGTGAACCGTGTAAATATTGATATAGTGGAAGCCCCGCTTCCTTTGCTGCAAGGTCGTATAAAGCCATGTCGAATGCACTTTTCACCGTGGCATTGAAAGCGGTGAATGCATGCAGTTCAGCCATTCGGGCCGGAATATCCAGTGGATCTTTATCTTTCCAAAGGGCAGCAAATTCTTTTGCCATTTCATAGCAGGTGGACTGCGTTTCGCCGACGATCAGGGGGAAAGCAGAACATTCGCCCACGCCTGTCAATCCACCATCAGTGTGGATCCGGATAAACAGGTTCTGTGCATAATACATCGTACCCGTGGCGATGCTGAACGGGTGCATGGGAATGCTGAGTTTATAAATGGAGGTTTGAATAATTTTCATCAGAAGCAGGACGAAATTACGCAATAATTGGTTAAGGCTTAAGCGCTTGCTTTACCGAGAGGGGGTTTTCGCCTACATTTGCACCAAGTTGGTTCTTTATGGTTGCTTCTCCCGTTTCTTTCGACAATACGCAAAATGCTTTTGCTTATAAATCCGATGCAGAATTAAAAAAAGCACGTTTTCTTTTCCGGAGCATGGGCAATGCCTGCCTGATAAAATGGGGTATCCGCTTAACTCCCCTCGCTATCCGGGCCAAACTTCCCATCAAAGGGATTATCCGCAATACCATCTTCTCCCAGTTCGTTGGTGGTGAAACGCTGGAACAAACGGCTTCTGTTGCCCGGAAATTGGGCGCATACCAGGTGCAGGCCATACTGGATTATGGTGTTGAAGGCGGGGAAGACGGTGAAATGGGTTTCGATCACGCCTGCGAAGAATTTATCCGGGTCATCAACTATGCTTCTTCCCAACCCAATATTCCGTTCATCAGTATCAAGGTTACCGGATTTGCCCGGTTTGAATTGTTGGAGAAACTGGATAGTTCGCTCGGGTCGTCTACGGGATCATTGATGAAACGGTAT
>JAYVXJ010000411.1:0-1786 GCA_043785285.1 Chitinophagaceae bacterium | reverse complement strand
GAATCAATAGCAGGTCTCCGCAACAGGTAATAAGGAAAGTGGTAATAAAAATGGAAAGAATTAGTTTCATCTGATTCCTTGCAAAGTTGATTGACCACAATATATTATTGACATATAAAAAAGGTACGCAAGCGGATAAAATCAGGATACTGTACTGATTAACATTTCCATATTTATTATTGGTAATGTTATCTACGAATGGAGTCCAGATAATATTTAGTACAAGGGAGCCCAGGCATGAAAGGATAACTTCAAATTTGGCCAGAGTAATCAGGTTTTCATTTTTCCTGCTCATATCGCGACCGGAATTCAGATGGAACCACTTCGTTATCCGGGGTAGTAACAGGGGCGCAATGATGAGCAGGGGCAGTGTTGACATTTCAAATACTTTATAGGCGAAACTATATTCAGCTAAAATGGATGTAGTTGAAATAATGCCAAGTAATATCCAGTCGAATCTGGCTATTCCGGCATTACAGATAATCACACCCAGCTGAGGAAGGGATTCTTTTATTAATGCTTTATATTGTTTCAGATTAAAGGATAATAGTGGCCGGAGTTGTAGTGCTCTCCAGCTGATAAAAAGACAAATCAATAATTCAATAGCCGAAGCTGAAATATATACGAGGATGAAGGAGTTGAGGGTAAGCCGGTTAATCGAAGCCAGAATGAGCACTCCTGTAACTTTCCCGATATTGGCGCCGACCGACATACATAGTAAAGATTGGAAAGCCTCTTTTCCATTCGCGATCTGTTTGAATGGGAGAGAAAGAAAAAGTAAAAACTGTCCGACGGCTAATAGGAATAGAGTAGAAGACCTGGAAGATAAATCGCCTGTTAGAGCAGTTATCAGCCATATCAGACTTAAAAGGAAGATGCCGGTCAGCACGATATGGAGCGAATAAATACCTGCCATTTTGGAAATATCATTGCCCGTAGCAGTTTTCTTAACAACCACCTGATCAATGCCAAAGCCAAGAACAGCAAAAGACAACATCAACAGAGCCACGCTCCAGCTTATCTCCCCAAAAATAGATTTAGAAATGTATTTTGAAAGTATATAAAAAACCACGACCCCGGAGATCTGGTTGATGAAGACCTGGACGGAACTGGCAGAAATATCATGAATGATCTTTCTTTTCATGTTGAAGGTGTAGAGGCATCATTGTTGTCTTTTAACCTGACTTTCCTTTATAAAAGCTATCTTATTTTGTGTACAGTTCCTGCATTCAGACCGAAGCTGATGATGGGCATACTTTCCATCTCCATTCCATTTATGCATGGGAAGCTGAAGTAAAAGTGAAAAATTGGCACGGATTCATCATCGTCCAATGCACATACGACCTTATTCCACTCCCCATTTTCTGTTTTGAGTGGATATTTTTCAGCTGCCTGCCTGAATAAATTTTCTAGTTCATTTTCGTTCATACCTAACTTGCAACAAATGCAGCTTTATCAGAAATAAGTTTTTTTTGCAGATGCGCTTTTGCTTTAAAAAGATTGGACTTTGAAGTACCCACCATGATGCCCAGCATTTTTGCAATTTCGGGGTGTGAGTACCCTTCGATTACATGAAGGTTAAATACCAGGCGGTATACCGGAGGCAATTCCCGTATCATACAAATGAGTTCTTTAAACATCAGACCATTATCTGAAAGCTGACTCTCATCTTTGTATTCGCTGCCACTTTGTATCAACTCGCTGGTTTCCGGAATATTTTTTTCCCTTCTTCTGTAATCAATGGCTGCATTGATCACAATTCTGCGCATCCAACCCAGCATAACAA
>JAYVXJ010000410.1:0-1787 GCA_043785285.1 Chitinophagaceae bacterium | reverse complement strand
AGAAAACGGCTAGTCTTGCAGCTTCGGTGGGTGGATAAGACTGGGCCAGCAAGGCAGTGACGATTCCGGTGAGCACATCACCGCTTCCCCCTTTTGCCATACCGGCATTTCCGCTGGTATTGAAATATATACTGCCGTCAGGACAAAAGATTCCGGTATAATGACCTTTCAAAACCAGAACAACCTGATATTTCACCGCATTGCTATGGGCCAGTTTAAGCCGTTGGGCATCTTCTTTGGAAGATCCGAATAATCTGTCGAATTCTTTTGGATGCGGCGTTAAAATAGAATTTGGAGGAATCTTGTTCAGAAGTTTTTTATCCCTGCTGATAATATTCAGCGCATCGGCATCCAGCACCAGGGGATGAGAAAAAGTTTTTATCAGTTTTTGAATCAAGCCCCGGGTAGGTTCACTTGTACCGATGCCTGGACCTGCCCCCACCACCCGGTAAGATTCCAGATTTTCCGGGATTTCTGTTAACTGATGTGGATCCGGATCAACGGTAACCATGGCTTCGGGTAAAGCAATCTGCATAATAGTATAACCGCAGGCCGGGAGGTGGGCTGTAAGTAATCCGGCACCACTGGTTAAGCAGGCTCTTGCCGACATCAGGGCTGCCCCGATTTTTCCGTAACTGCCTGCAAGCAAAAGAGCATGTCCGAAAGTTCCTTTGTTGGAAAAGGGATCCCTGGGTTTGTAAAGGGAACGGGCAGCTTTCAGATCAAGGATGGAATAACGCTCCTGAAAGCCGTTTACAAAAGAAGCAACATCTTTCATCTCTATGAAGGTAGGCATAAGTCAGCCATTCCGGATTCCGGGTAGCTTATCGTTTTTCACCGCCACGTCCTTCAGGATCATTTTCGGACTCTTCCGGACTTTCCTGTTCCTGCTGGTAATTTCCAAATACATCACAAAGTTTTTTGGAAGAATAAACTCTTCTGTTATCATTATTGCAAAGGGCAATAATGGTTGCATCTTCTTCCATCATACGGATAAATACCGTCCGGTTTCCGTGCCACCAGCCATTGTGATAGATCAGTTTTTTTCCGTTGGGATATACGATCATTCTCCAGCCTAACCCATAATTACGTCGTCCTGGTTTTTCCAAACTATACGGCGTATAAGCACTATCGAGTGTGGCCTGTTTAAATAAAATTCCACCCCGCAGGGCTGCATCCCATTTCAACAGATCTTCCGGAGTGCTGTAAATATTCTTATCCCCGTACACCACATCCAGGTATTCAAGCGGGTAGAGCCTTCCATTTAATTTGTAAGAATGAGTAGCCCTGGCTGTATCCTGAAGCGAGAACACATAACTATCGTGCATTTGCAAAGGCTCAAAAAAAGTTTTTGTAATGAATTCAGCATAGGATTGACCCGAAGCTTTTTCAATGATTAATGCCAGGAAGGCATAATTGGTATTGCAATATTCAAAATGACGTCCGGGAGCCACATGCTGTATTTCAGCTTTGTGCTGAATGATATATTGTAATAGGTCCGCATTGGTCAGGAATTTCCTTTTATCCCAACCTGATTTATCCATAAAATGGACATAATTCATCAGGCCGCTCCGCTGGCTAAGCAGGTTTTTGATGGTAATTCCGGGAGGGAATCCGGTGAGGTATTTGGAAATGTCATCATGAATATCCAGTTTCCCTTCTTCCCAAAGCTTTAAAACCGCCATTGCTGTAAAGGTTTTGGAAACGGAGGCCAGGTGAAAAGCGGTATGGGCATTCACCGAATCTTTCTTATACCGGACATTTTTGAAACCACTGTATCGTTCATA
>JAYVXJ010000409.1:0-1787 GCA_043785285.1 Chitinophagaceae bacterium | reverse complement strand
CAACGGTCAACGGTCAACCGTCAACTGAATTGGGAGTTATATGTTCCGCATTAAGCGTTTCACGTTCCGCGTTCAGCGTTTCCGGAGGATATTTTTTTACAAACCGTTTCTGGAAAAGAAAAAGGGAAATCACCCCAATGGATATGGACGCATCCGCTAAATTAAAAACAGGACTGAAGAATTCAAATTCATCTCCGCCTATAAAAGGAATCCAATGCGGGTAATGACTTTTTATGAGCGGGAAATAAAGCATGTCCACCACACGGCCGTGCAGGAATCCGGCATATCCATGCGCCGGAAATATTCTGGCGACATGATCATAGGTGCTTTCTTCAAAGAGGAGACCATAGAACATACTGTCGATCAGGTTTCCCAGCGCGCCGGCAAAGATTAATCCTGCGCAGATAATATATCCGTTGTGATAGTTTTTCTTAATGAGGGTCCGGATATAATACACGCCGAAAATAACGGCTGCCAGCCGGAATAAAGTGAGGGCCATCTTTCCCCAGTTCCCGCCAAACTTCCATCCCCAGGCCATGCCTTCATTCTCTACAAAAAACAATTGGAATTTTTTGCCGAGCACCTGTATGCCACTTTCGTAGGGAGAAACCGGCAGGCGGTAGTAAGCTTCCCAGGTATGACTTAAAGGCATATGTGTTTTCACCCAGATCTTCAGAACCTGATCCGCAACAATAATCAGCAATACGATAAAAATGACCTTCCTTTCTTTATTATTCATAATGAGCCGCAAATATAATAAGTTACCAAAAGAACGCTCTCTTAAGCTTTTGCCAGGAAAGCGCCTATTCAAAATAAAATCTTTTACACACTGGGAAATGCCAGTCGGTAGTGCATGCGGAATGGTTTCAGCACAGCGGGCTACCTGTTCTACCGTACACCAAGGCCCAAAAAAGACTAAACCCCTATTCGAAATAAACTCTTTTTACCCGTTGGGAAATACCCGCCAAAAGCTCATACGGAATGGTTCCGGCCCAGTGAGCTACCTGTTCCACAGGGAGCTCAGGTCCGAAAACGATCAGCTCATCCCCTTCCCTGGCTCCTTCAATCCCGGTAATATCCAGCATGCTCATATCCATACAAAGGCTTCCGATGGTTGGAACCAGCTGGCCTTTATACCACATCTTCCCAACTCCATTACCCAGTGTTCGCGGATAGCCATCGGCGTAACCGAGTCGCACAGTAGCTATCTGCATCGGATGATCTGCTATACCCCGCCGGTTGTATCCCACTGTTTCCCCTGCAGCAATGGATTTGATCTGCGCAATGGTGGTTCTCAACGTACCCACGGGCTTCAAATCCAGTAAATGCGAAGCGGCGGGATCAATGCCATAGAGACCAATACCCAGTCGCACCATATCCAGTTGCAGGGAAGGATTTCTCAGCACGGCAGCCGAATTTGAAATATGTTTAAGAAATGGACGGGGCAGGGCGTTTTCCAATTGCACCTGCATGGACTGATACTGCTGAAATTGTTTTTGGGTGAACGCATCCTGTTGTGCTTCTTCACTGGCAACAAGATGACTGAATACAGAGCGAACGTGAAAGGAAGCATGAGAAAGGCTTTCCAGCAGTTCCGGAATTTCATTCCAAGAAAATCCCAGCCGGTTCATGCCCGTTTCCAATTCAATATGAACAGGAAACATGCTGATGGCTTCCCGTTTTAATGTTTTATCCATTGCGCGGAGGATCTTGAAAGAATACAGCACGGGTTCCAGCTGATAGTCCACCAGGGCATCCAACGCAGATGCTTCGGTATTCATAACGAG
>JAYVXJ010000408.1:0-1787 GCA_043785285.1 Chitinophagaceae bacterium | reverse complement strand
GATACCTGAATTACTTTACCGGTTCGCACATATACCAGGTTTTGATCAGCCTTTTGTTGATCAGCATAATTTCGGGAATTATATGGATATGGTTCTGATGAATAAGATTAACCATGGCGGATGGGTGGCCATCAACTGTATCTCCACAAGTGCCCATACCATATGGGGCGTTCTGGCGGGTAAGGTATTGTTAAGCAATAAGACTTCCTCCCAAAAGATGAAGTACCTGCTTTTAAGTAGTGCTATTTTGTTGCTCTTAGGATTTGGCCTGGATTGGAGTGGTGTTACTCCGATCATCAAGAAAATAGCCACTAGTTCTTTCGTGCTTGCATCCGGAGGCTGGTGTGTTTTGTTCCTGGCAGTTTGTTACTGGTGGATCGATATTAAAAAGCATCAGCGTCAGCTTTTGTTTTTTGCTTTATTCGGGATGAATTCTATTTTTATTTACCTGTTTTTTGAAATAGTGGGAGATAGATGGTTTACCGAATATATTCTTGCCATAACCAATGGGTTGTTTGGATTTGTGCATTTTCCGGTGGTAACGGCAGCCATTATCGGGTCCCTGGTTGTATTTTCACTGGAAGCGGGCATGTTGTATTTTCTGAACCGGAAAAAAATATTTTTCAAGATATGAGCACATGCCCAGACCAGGATACGGGAATCTCAGCAGAGGGCGATTACACAAACGATTGTTTGATGTAAACAAGCCCTTGCCTGATGCTTCGGGCGTAAAGGATTTCCGGACCTGTGGATATTATGATTTTTTAATCTCTACATTGGATCACTTTTTCAATAATCCACGGGATAGGAATGATCTCCATCAAAAATCGTAACATGTTTTCTCAAAGCACTGCTATCTATAAGATAACTATATTTTGCTTGCTGATATTATTAGCCGGTTGTATCTCTTCCGAAGATAAGAAAGAAGCGCAGGCCCCATTATCCGAATCACAAAAGCACGAGCCCGCGAATGCTTTAAGAGGCCTTACTGCCGCAGAAGGATTGAAAGTGGGTTTATTTGCGCATGAGCCCATGCTTACCAATCCTACCAATATGGATATTGACGAAAAGGGCAGGGTTTGGGTATGTGAGGGCTATAATTACCGGAATCAGGCCAATCCCCAGGATCCGTATAAAAAAGAAGGCGACAGAATTGTGATAATGGAAGATACGAATGGAGATGGGGTGGCTGATAAACAAACCGTATTTTATCAGGGAACGGATGTTGATGCTGCTTTGGGCATCGCCGTGCTTGGCAATAAAGTGATTGTATCCTGCAGTCCCAATGTATTCGTGTTTACAGATGAGGATGGAGATGGAAAGGCAGATAAAAAAGATACCCTGTTTACTGCTGTCGGGGGTTTTCAACATGACCATGCTATTCACTCCTTTAATTTCGGACCTGATGGAAAATTGTATTTCAATTTTGGAAATGAAGGACATACCATCCGGGACAAGCATGGAAAAGAGATCAGGGATATGGCAGGCAATATGGTGAATAACAGCGGTCATCCTTACAGGCAGGGAATGGTTTTCCGTTGCAACCCCGATGGCAGTGACTTTGAAGTGATGGGACATAATTTTCGTAATAATTACGAAGTAGCCGAAGATTCATATGGTACGATGTGGCAATCTGATAATGATGATGATGGCAATCGTGGTGTAAGGATCAATTATGTGATGTCATATGGTAACTATGGTTATACCGATGAATTTACCGGAGCTTCATGGGGTGATCACCGGATAAATATGGAAGATTCTATACCTTACCGGCACTGGCATCTCAA
>JAYVXJ010000407.1:0-1791 GCA_043785285.1 Chitinophagaceae bacterium | reverse complement strand
GGCAACTGTTGAAGGGCATCCTGTACCTGCCGGTGATTACGGATTATTTTTTACAATCAATAATGACAATACCGGAGAAATTATTTTATCGAAAGACAGTAAATCCTGGGGAAGTTTCTGGTACGATCCTAAATTGGATGAGATGCGTGCAAAGATCAATCTGCGGGAAGGCCCGCAAACCGAATTGCTTACGTATGATTTTAATACTATCACCAGGACCGGCGCGGAACTCGTGCTGAGTTGGGAGAAAAAGCAGTTTCCGGTAAAGATCGAATTTGCAGTGGATGATATTGTTATGGAAAATGCAACGGAAGAATTAAAAGGGACCACAGGATTTACGTGGCAGGGATATGCCAGTGCAGCTAATTATGCCCTTCAAAACAAGGTGAATATGGAACAGGCGGTAAGGTGGGCAGACCTTGCGGTGCAGCAGAACAACAGTTTTGCAACACTTAACGTAAAGGCAGCACTGCTTAATCAAATGGGAAAAACGGCTGAAGGAGAAAAAGTAATGAAGGATGCAATTGCTATAGCTACGGAAAATGAACTTAATCAATATGGATATCAATTACTGAATCAGCAACAACAGGATAAAGCCATTGAAACATTCATCCTGAATGCACAACGCCATCCCAGGAGCCCGAATGTGTGGGATAGCCTGGGAGAAGCATATGCGATTAAGGGAGATAAGAAGAATGCAATTCTTAATTTTAAAAAATCGCTGAGTCTGAATCCTTCTCCCAATGTAAAAGCCAACTCGGAGAAATACCTGCAACAATTGGGTGCCATGTAAATTCGTGGCATGAATAACGATTAGTTTACGGCAATAAGAGTTGCTATCCGGGATCGGTAAATAGCGTACACGCAACATAACAAAAAAAAATCCGCTGTTCAGTGGATTTTTTTTTATCTCTGTACCTATGGGCCAACCAGCTTCTTTTTTTCAATAGCGTGCGTTTATTTGGGCATGAATTATTGCTTATCAATTACCAGGTAGGTTGTCCAGAAGCTGGAATCGGAAGACATCAACACCTTTTTCTGCGTTTCGTTTTCTATTGTAATGTAATAGGCAGTGCCATTGTCATTATGGATTTCAAACAGGTCGCTGATCCAGTAATTGGCATATTCCTTTTTCAACGTTGTTGAAAGTTGCAGAGGCAACTGATCTGGACTGATGAACCGGCTTATTGCCAACAGTTCACCATTAGTAGAATAATAAGCAAACAGCATCATATGGTTCATGCTGAAGGAAACTTTAATGAAATTTTTATTGGTTTCCCATTTTACATCCTGGGCGCTGGAAAATTCCCGGTTAAAAGAAACCAGTACATTGTTATTGATGCTCGGAACATCGGCGGCAAAGGAGAAGCCAGTGATACTAACCAGTACCAGGGCTAAAATCAGCATTTTCTTTTTCATTGTCTTGTTTTTAATTGGTTTTATTTATTTCTAATTGACTATGCAAAGATAAGGGCTTTAGTATGTACTATGCAATACATAGTAATATGAATGGCATAATAATAGGCATAGGCGGTCTAATTTCATTTTTTATGGAGAAAACTTCCTAAAATATTGAAGAAAAGAGCCTTAAGTTAGGTTTTTCGAGGATCACCCATAAAATTTTCCAGTTGTATCTCCTCTTCAAGGTCTTTTTTTATCCTTTAGGGAATTGAAACAGGGGGTTTGGTATCTTTAAATCACAAACTATTTTATGATATTTCACAAACCCAGCTTCCTGCTTTTGGCCTTTCTCCTTCCTTTTTGTCTAACCGCCCAGCTTCAGGATACTAC
>JAYVXJ010000406.1:0-1791 GCA_043785285.1 Chitinophagaceae bacterium | reverse complement strand
GTAAAATAAGTATGAAGCGGCTGGCCGGTGGGACTGAGCGGAGTATGATCCGATACCGTGCAAACATAAATGTCAAGATAACCATCTCCGTTTACATCGGCCATGGTAACGCCGGTGGTCCACCCGGCATGGCCTGCAACGCCGGCGCCGGCCGTTATATCTTCAAATTGAAAATTGCCCTTGTTTAAATACAGTTTATTACCCCCTGTATTGGATGTAAAATAGATATCCGGCAAACCATCATTGTTGATGTCGCCTATAGCAACGCCGGCTCCATTGTAATAATACAGGTAATCCAGAATATTCAGGGTATCGGTATCCTCATTTTTATTACTAAAATCAATACCTGTTTCTGCAGATGAAAGCCTGGTAAATAACCGCTCTTTGGCAGAATAGCAGGATAAACAAAAATTTACAGTAAATAAAATTAAACAGGCAAAACTAAAATTTTGTCTACCCGTATTTATACGAAACTCCTGTTTTACATGTTTAATAGAAGAATTATCTGATAAACAATTTATCAACAACTACTTTTTTTTAAAAATTTGCAAAGCATCGTTATTACGGGCAACAAGAATGTAAGGTACTTTTTTTGTATTGATCAGCTGAATATCCCTTACTTCACCCGGTACAAATAATCCGCTGGATGCAGGCGGCTGATATACAAACTTTCCATCTTTATTTCCAAAGAAAGTGGTTCCATAACCAGCATCGTAACGGCCAACCTCGGGTTTCAGACCATAAAAGTTGCCTGCAAGGAAAATATCCGGAATACCATCCCCATTCAGGTCAGTAACCAGTATCCCGTAAACCGGGGATAGCTGCGCCATAACAGGAAGCGGTTTAATGGTAAAATTCCCTTTGCCATCATTTAAAAAAACAGCAGTATGGGATTCGGTAACTGTCAATACGTGCGCCGATTTTATTTGTTCGGAAGAAAGAATATCATCAATTCCTTTTCCGGCATAGGCATCATACCTCAAAAATTTCTTTTTAAGGGATGGTATTTGTGCTACTAAATCACCTCTTAAATTATAAGGATATGCCTTCCCGTCAGATTTATAATATACCGGAATACATATATATTTATCATTGTTATTAAAATCGCCCACATACAATTTAGCAGGATGATCTGCATCTGCTTTCAACCGGGTATTCAATCCGGTATTACCTGCTACCAGATCAATATCTCCATCTCCATCAATATCAGATACCGTTAAACAATTCCACCAACCGGAGGAGTTGGCCAGTTCACTGATCTTTCTTAATTGACCATCTTTATATTTAAGGATAGTAACAGGCATCCAATCTCCTACAATAATAAGTTCTTTTTTACCATCACCGTCTATATCAGCCCATTGGGCATCGGTTACCATTCCCAGATTTTCCAGATCAGGAGCTACTGATTTTGTTACATCGGTAAATTTGCCTTTGCCCTCATTGTGGAGCAGGATACCTGATGGAGGAATCCCGTATGCTCCAGGGATATTTCTTGCACCGATAAAAATATCCGTTTTGCCATCCCCATCGTAATCGTTGGGTCTTACGCAGGAAGCATTGACTGATATAGAAGGCCAGCCGATAAAATTGCGTGTATAATTGCCCTTGCCGTCATTCAAATAAAGGCGCACTAATAAATTCAATGACCCTTTCTTTTCTTCATTTCCGCCTGTCGCCACCACCAGGTCAAGGTCTCCATCCTGGTCTGCATCCAGAAAGGCCGCACCCACATCCTCATTATCCTTATCAAGCGCGAACGCATATTGCGGCCGTTGGATAAAATGCCCATTG
>JAYVXJ010000405.1:0-1791 GCA_043785285.1 Chitinophagaceae bacterium | reverse complement strand
CGGGTCAAGTAGGCAAAGGCATTTCAGCCCAAGCCTCTCACAGCACCGTGCGTGATAGTCTCCCATCACACGGCGCTTCCAGATTGGCAATACAATTTAATAAGGGCGTCTGATAGACCAATGCACAAACAGTTTAGGACTTCTTTCAAAGACTCTGACGAGCCATTTACACGCCTTCCCTTTACTGAGTTTTCGGTTATCCATTATCCATTTGACCATTTTCTGATTAAGCCAGTACCAAAACCCACGGGTCGTCCAATGTGAGTACTTACAATAGTATTGATACCATCCCCGAACTTTCGGATTCAGTATCTGTGCAAGCTCATGGATCGTTCCTTTAAAGCTTCTACTTATAATTTTCCTTAGCTTTTGTCTGGCTTCGTTCTTCGAAGCTTCACTCATGCATGGAAAGTAAGTCAGCTTCCACCCGTTTTTTGTCGGCCGTCTAAGGGGCCTGAATGTATACCCAAGAAAATCGAAGCTTACCTGCGTATGCCTTTCCGTGTGCGTCAGATTTTTGCAATATACCACATGGGTCTTTTCCTCGTTCAGCTCAAGCCTGCATTCCTTTAGCCTTCGCGCAACTGCGCTCCTGATAAATTGTGCCTGCTTTTCTGTCGTACAATGTATAATCACATCGTCACAATACCGCTCAAATGGCATATTAACATGATTCTTCTGCATCCATTTATCAAATGCAAAGTGTAAAAATATATTGGCGAGCAAAGGACTGATTACTCCGCCTTGAGGTGTACCTCTTTCTCTACTTTCAATCTTTCCATCTTTGGATACACCTGCCTTTAGCCATCGCTCAATATAAATAACAACCCACTTCTCCTTGATATACTTCTCCACCCCTCGCATCATCAGCTCATGATCTATATTATCGAAGAAGCCACGAATGTCAAGATCTACCACCCAACTATAGTATCCACAATTTGATGTGGCCTTTTCTAATGCCTGATGAGCATTCTTATTGGGCCGGTACCCGTAACTATTCTCATGGAAGCTGCCTTCCACTTTTGGTTCCAGATAACTTTTCACTACCTGTTGAGCTATCCGATCCGATACCGTAGGAATACCAAGGCTACGATGGCCTCCTGATTTTTTCGGTATCTGAACTTCCTTCACACCAGGCGGATAATAGCTGCCTGAAGTCATCCGGTTCCAGATTTGGTATAAGTTCTCTGATGCATTTTCAGCAAACTCACTTAACGTCTGTCCGTCAACTCCCGCACTACCTTTGTTTTCCCTTACCTTCTTGTACGCATCCAATACCATTTTCTTTGTGATTGGATGTTGCTTTGTTTCATAATAATCAATCATCCCTTTTACAGTTGTTGGTTATTTAAAACTAATCCGGTTAAGCCCTTCCCTCCGTCTCCATTACAGAGACTTCAACGGTACTACAACTTAATCCGCCTCTGTACAGGCTATCGGTTTACTGCCTCACGGGTTGTCCGCTTGTACATTTCCCTTAGCATTCCTGTACAAATTCCCTTGTTCCATTAGATTGCCTGATTCAGCGTCCTGCCGCCTCTGTACCGTCCGCCACTTGGTCAACATCAGATTACAGTTTCCAAGTTCAATTCTTGGGTAAGAAACGATTTACCCAATTTCGACGGAGTATGGTGATATCGATACTTTACCATGGCGGTTTACTTTCGTTCAGCTCACTGAATCTTACCTGACAGATTTTATCTGCCTTTTCCTTGTCGCTCAGCACCCTAACCTTTCGGATAAAAGCACCACAAGGTGGTTTGCGGGGTATGTCTGTCATCCCCCGCGGTG
>JAYVXJ010000404.1:0-6102 GCA_043785285.1 Chitinophagaceae bacterium | reverse complement strand
TGGATTCCAGGTGCACCTGGCTGGAAATACCGGGGCGGTCGTAGTTTAGTCCCCATAAAAAATTAAAGACCACATATATCCATAAAGCCAGAGAAATCAGCCGTCCCACACAATAAAACACGTATTGCAGGTGCAGTCGCAGCTGGTATCCTTTTTTTATAAATTGAATAATCGAAATCAATGCATAAATGAGTATGATCCCATAGAAAACATCGCCGACGCTAAACGGAATCCAGCCAAATACAAAGCGTAACAGTCGGGCGAGAAAAGGGTAAAGACCATTAGCATAATATTTTTCAACGGCATCAGGAAAAAAAGAAAATATTTTAATACTGACTGCGGGTATTACCGGAAGCAACCAGGGGGCAAACCGTTTCCATTGCATACCCTTAAAAATACATTATTATTGCAGCATATACCAGTAGCTATGGATCTTGATTTCAACAAGAATGAAGATAGCCTGAAGCAGTCCCTCAGCCTGCTCCGGAACAGATTTCAAAAGATCGTATTGGGGGGAGGGATAAAATCAATCGACAAACAACACGAAAAAAATAAACTCACGGCAAGGGAGCGTATTGCCTACCTGCTCGATGATAATACCCACTTCACTGAAATTGCTGCATTTGCCGGATATGAGATGTATGAAGAATATGGGGGCTGCCCGGCCGCAGGCACGGTTGCCGGCATTGGATATGTCAGCGGCCGCCAATGTGTGATTCTGGCCAATGATCAAACCGTAAAAGCTGGCGCCTGGTTTCCCATTACCGGAAAAAAAAATCTACGCATGCAGGAGATTGCTATGGAGAATCATCTTCCGGTAATCTATATTGTGGATAGTGCCGGTGTATTTCTCCCTATGCAGGAGGAGATATTTCCAGACAAAGAACATTTCGGCCGCATCTTTTACAACAATGCCCGCATGAGTGCTATGGGCATTAATCAGATATCTGCAGTAATGGGTCCCTGTGTTGCCGGAGGCGCTTACCTTCCGATCATGAGCGATGAAACGTTGATGGTGGAAGGCAATGGCTCCATATTTCTGGCAGGCCCTTACCTGGTAAAAGCCGCTATCGGAGAAACTACGGATGCGGAAACCCTCGGCGGTGCAGTTACCCATACCGCTATTTCCGGCATCGCCGATTATAAATTCAAAACAGAAGAGGAATGTCTCGACCAGGTGAAAAAAATCATATCTACCCTGGGTCATCAAACACAATCTGCCGGATTTGACCGGATCAATACGGCTGCTCCTGCAAAAGAAGTACAGGATATTTACGGACTGATCCCTTCCGATCCAACGAAACCCTATGATATGCTGGAAGTCATCAACCGGATGGTAGATGCGCCGGGCATTCAGCAGTTCAAAGAAGATTACGGAAAAACAATTATCTGCGGATATGCACGGATTGAAGGATGGGCCGTGGGCATTGTAGCCAACCAGCGCATCCTGGTGAAAACAAAAAAAGGAGAAGTGCAATTGGGCGGCGTGATCTATAACGATAGTGCAGACAAGGCTGCGCGGTTCATCATGAACTGCAATCAGAAAAAAATTCCGCTGGTCTTTCTGCAGGACGTTACCGGATTCATGGTCGGCTCAAGAAGCGAACATTCCGGCATCATCAAAGACGGCGCAAAGATGGTGAATGCTGTAGCGAATTCAGTGGTGCCGAAATTTACCGTCATCATTGGAAATTCGTACGGTGCCGGCAATTATGCCATGTGTGGAAAAGCATATGATCCGCGCCTGATCGTAGCTTGGCCCACAGCGCGGATTGCCGTGATGGGCGGCGAGCAGGCCGCAAAGACCCTGTTGCAGATTCAGGTAGCTTCCCTGCAATCCAAAGGGCAATCCATTGATCCCGTGGAAGAAAAAAAATTATTTGCAACTATCAAAGACCGTTATGAAAAGCAAACCAGCCCTTATTATGCAGCTGCACGACTCTGGGTAGATGCCCTGATAGATCCGCTGGATACCCGGCATATTCTTTCTGAAGGTATCAAAGCAGCCAATCATAATCCCCGGTTCAGCGAATTCAAGACAGGGGTATTCCAGGTTTGAACGGGCTATTCCATATTCATTCAACATCATGCTTTCTGTATTGTGATGAGCACTTTTTATCAACCGATTAAAATTTTTTCGGCATCCTGATGATAATAATACGTACAGAACTATTTTTAAATAAACCCTGCATATCATTATATTCATTCCATTTTTCTCCTAAAATTCGAATTCAACTTTGGTACATCACGATCCCATAATCATTTACACGGATGGCTCATCCAGGGGGAATCCCGGACCAGGAGGTTACGGAACTATTCTGCTCTGGAAGGGGCAGGTTAAAGAGTTATCTGCAGGATATAAGAGAACCACCAATAACCGGATGGAACTTATGGCCGTGATTGCGGGACTGGAAGCATTAAAACGCGAGGACATAAAAGTGCAGGTATATTCAGACAGCCAGTATGTAGTAAAATCGGTTGAGCAGGGCTGGCTGAAAAACTGGATCGCAACAGACTTTAAAGGAGGAAAGAAAAACAAAGACCTCTGGCTTCGATTTGCCGGTCTCGCAAAACAACATCAGCTTCAATTTCATTGGGTGAAGGGGCATGCTTCAAATCCCTACAACAATCGTTGCGACGAACTCGCTACGCAGGCGGCTGATAGCGGGAGGTTGTTGAAGGATGAGGGCTTTATTGATCGTTGATGGACTTTATTGTTCCAATTCGCTCCTGATATCCATCAACTATCAACCGATAAACGTTTAGCATTTTGAAAAATCAACCAAAAACTTCCGAAAAGAATTGCGGAGAAAACAAGTGTTGCGATCAGACTATTCAGATAAAAAGGTAGTCCATCTGCATAACACATCAGGAGTCCGTCCCAGGTTTTAGGTCTTCCCAATCCGCGGGTACCGTCCCATCCTGACCACACAATAAAATTGGAAAGCAGGAAATAAACGGTTGGCGATGCCAGGGAAGCGGCGGTGATATTGATCACGTTGAGTTTTCTAATGGCAAAACCTATAAATACCAGCAGGGAAAACAAGATGTAATTCTGCCACTGACCATCATAAAAACCGGGCATGTCCGTGAGACCACCCATATAAAGCCCCTGATAAAGTAAATCGGAAAGGAACATGGAAAGCACCGGCATAATCAGGGCCCATTTTTTATTTTTAATCACTGCACCGGCAAAAACAGCCATCGCCCATTGTGGTGCAAACCCATAAGCACGTCCGGGAATAATCCGGTAAATAGCCGCAATGAATACCAGGAGAATAAAAGAGCAGATTAGCGTTTTTGTATGCTTCATCACTTGTATTTAGAAATGTAAATTTAATTGATTTTAGAAATATGGAGCATCCTGTTGAAAACTAGCCTTAAAAATTCATGCTCAACGCTCCATACTCAATGCTCAACTTTTAAACCCGGAATGGCTGCCCGGTAAATTACCGCATCTTCCAGGGCTTTCAGATTACTTAAAGCAGTATCAAAACTTACCCAGGCTTCCCCTTTTTTCCGGTTGAATCCGGGACGGGCTTTTTCTATAACTTCTACTGTCCCTTCCAACACAATAAACAGTTGAAGCGATTGTGAAACCATTGGCAATTCCTGGCCTTTCAACAGATGAATACGGCCGAGTTCGAAGTCAGGTGCGGGTGTTGGGAAAACGGTGGTAGCCGCGTCCGCCGCGTGACCTCCAATGATCCGGGGAACAGTTGGTTCAAATTTCAGGTGCTTCATCAGTTCAGGAACATCCACATGCTTTGGCGTGAGGCCTCCGCGAAGCACATTGTCTGAATTGGCCATGATCTCCACATTCTGACCTTCGAGATAAGCATGCGGAACCCCGGCATCCTGAAAAATGGCCTGACCCGGCTGTACCTGAAGCAGATTAAAAAAATAAATGGAAAAAATCCCGCGGTCTATATCTCCCTTCTGGCTATAGGTGAGCGCAGCCCGTGCTGCCCAGAAATCTTCTTTATTTTTTTTCAACTTATCCACCTGATAATGCGGCACGATCCGGTCGAGTAAGGTTTTTAAATGCCGGTTCACCTGCGCCTGCGGCATTTCCATCACCTGCTGATAAAGGGCTTTGTAATTTCCATACCCAAAAACAGGCACCAGAAAATGCAGTTCCGGAATTTCATGCAGGATCCGTTCCAGAATTTTAATGGGTTTAAATCCATGCAGCAACCAGAATTCGCTCAACGCTACCATGAGTTCCGGCTTGTGATTGTCATCTTTATAATTTCTTTCCGGATCCGTTAGCTCAGTACCTTTCTGATTCTCTGCCTCAAATTCTTTCTGTGCATTCGCTTTGGAAGGATGTACCTGAATGGAAAGCATATCTTTTACATCCAGAATTTTAAGCAGATAGGGTAACCGGCCAAACTGCTTAACCACTTTTTCACCGAGCGTCTCTTTGGGATATGCCTGAATATAATCTTTCAGCAATATTTTTTCCTCGCCACCGGAAATCAATTCGGCACTTCCGGTACTATGAGCGCCCAGCCAATATTCCGCGTAGGTTTCACCCTTTTTAACCGGTAAATTCAACAATTTTGGAAGATAGAAATCCCCTCCCCAGGCATAGTGTAGTACTTCCCCCCTGATAGGCATCAGCTTATCTTTACTCAGTTCCATATTTTTTATTAGTGCCTCAAAGTAAAGCAAAAATGGCCGCACATAATGAATTTGGAAAAGCAGGGGAAAGAATGGCGGCTGAATGGCTTTGTCAGAAAGGGTATCAGTTGTTGGCCATGAACTGGAAATTCGCCCGGTATGAGGTGGATATTATCGCCTCCCGGAATACCGTATTGCATTTTATAGAGGTAAAAGCCCGTCATGATGACCTGTTTGGAATGCCGGAGGACTGGGTCGGGAAGAAGAAAATGGGCCATTTATTGAAAGCCGGTGTGGCTTACCAGGAAAAATACCCGCAATGGAAATTGGTTCAATATGATATCCTTTCCATTATGGTAGATCCGGATGGCAAACCCCGCTTCTTTTTTATAGAAGATGTATATTGCTGGTAATGACAACCCGTTCTGCAAAGACTTCCGAAATCGAAATCATTCTATTATATCAGGCAAACATTCAGCTTCAGCAACTTTCCATCCGTCAGAAAAAGAAACTAAAAAGCAGGTTGGCCGTAGCAAGACTTACGGTGGTTCTTCTTGCAGCCGGAATCGTTTATTTTTTCTGGCCCGCCGTTGGGCTATCTGTATTATCCATCATATGCGGCGGGATCGGTCTGGCCATCCTGGTATTTGTAGATTCCGGTAAAACGGACGCCATAAAAAATCATGAACGACTGATCCTGATCAATCAGCATGAAATAGATGCATTGCAACAACAGCTTCCGGAATATGACGACGGACATACATTTGCCAATCCCATCCACGCGTATGCATCGGATCTTGACATTTTCGGACCTGCTTCTCTTTATCAGTTCCTTAGCCGTTGCCATGCGGATCAGTCCAAAAAATTACTGGCAGATTGTTTGTTAAATCCACTACCTATACAACAGATCAAGGAAAAACAGGATGCCGCAAAAGAAGTTTCAAAAAAAACAGCCTGGTCACAACAATTTCAATCCAACGCCATGGCCAACCCGATTTCTTTCCAAACAGAAAAACGGCTGGAGCAATGGATTCAGGAACCGGCCGGGATCTTTGAAAAGACCTTTTGGAAGTGGCTTGTCGGCGTATACGCGTTGATCAGTCTGACTTTCCTGACACTTTACATACTTGACCTGATTACATTTTCTACATTTTTAGTAAGCCTGGCTTGCTTTTTAGGAATCTCTTCCCTGATCAGTTCAAAAATACAGCCAACATGGGGGCTCCTCTCCCGAATTGAGCCCGAAATGAATGCCCTTTATGAACAACTTCATTCCCTGGAAAATGAATCCTTTCCCTCCGCTTTTCTTCAGCAGATAAAAAATAAAATCCGGGCATCAGATCAGCTTTCCGCATCAGCCGCCATCCGCCAGTTCCAGGGGATTTTGAAACGATTCGACTACCGGTTGAACCTGGTGGTATTCTTTTTTCTGAATACTTTTTTGTTGTGGGATCTTCAGCAGATGAGCGCATTGAC
>JAYVXJ010000403.1:0-1797 GCA_043785285.1 Chitinophagaceae bacterium | reverse complement strand
GGTTAAACTTCTTAGGAACGACCAAAACCGGACATTGGGCATCATGCAAAACGTTTTTGATAAACCAACCCGGAAGGTTGTTTTCGATATAGGAAAATGTTTCCCAGGCATCTATCACCAGCAGGTCTGCAAAAGCGGTTTCATGTAATAATTCTTCTAGTGCGTTTTTTTTATCCTTATGAATGGAATAATTAATTTTTGCTTTCCGGCAGCCGGACTCAAATTCAGTTATTGCGTTATTTATCGTGACTTTATCCGCATTGTCGATTTCATCAAAAATACTCTTGCCGGAGTCAGCCTGCTTTACAATGGTTGCATAGACCGCGTAACCAATTCGGGTGGATTCCTGCAGGAATACACCCACGAGGTGTGCATCATGCTGTTTTGTCAGGGAAATGGCATATTGTAATGTGCTTTCAGAAAACCCGAGACTGTCAAAAGCGGCTATGATCTTTTTCATTTTAGGTATATTTAGTTTTCTAACCGGTTACTATACCCGTTCCCAATTTCCTGATGGGAAATCTTAACAGGAATTAATTATTCGATTTAACCCCCAGTAAACAAATTTATTTATTCCCCGGCTACCAGATATTGATTTAAGTCAGTAGTTAAGATGATTTTATGTTATTTTGGAACTAACATCCGCCAAATCCTGATAAGCTGAATATTGTCAAGTGCCTGTATGAGGAACATCATTTAACCCGGTAAATCATTCCATTAGATTTGGGAAATAATGTTTACTTATGGAATATCATTTCAGTAAAAAAATTTCTCTTCCTTTTGATAAGGCAATGAAAAGGACAACGGAAGAATTACGGAAAGAAGGGTTTGGTATTATTACTAAAATAGATATGAAAAAAATATTTAAGAATAAATTAGATGTTGAATTCCGGAATTATACTATTTTGGGAGCCTTCAATCCGCAATATGCTTATGAAACCTTATTGGAAGAAGATAAATTGGGTGTTTTCCTTCCCTGTAATGTCGTTGTGCAGGAACATGATAATAAGGAAATTGAAATTTCTGTAGTCAATCCGGAAGAAATGATGCACAGTATTGATGATTTAAACCTTAGAACCTTTGCCACGGAAGTGAAAGAATCCTTGTTGCAGGTATTGGAAAATATTTAAAAAGGATTTTTCTGTATGATCTGAAATAATAAATAATTTATCAACCTCAGGGGATGTCTTCCGGTAAATCAAAAAAATCATTTTCGGGGTATACCGGGAATAACAGGGTAAAGCTGATTCGGGGTGGTACAGACTATTTTAGTCAATTACAGCAGATGATCGAACTGGCGCAGGAGTCCATCCATCTGCAAATGTATATTTATGTTGATGACGAAACAGGGAAACGGATTGCCGATGCGCTCATCAGTGCGGCTAAAAGAAATGTCAGCATATATTTAGTGGTGGATGGTTATGCCTCACAGGAAATTTCACCGGTTTTTATCCGCCAGATACAAGATGCAGGTATTCATTTTCGTTTTTTCGAACCACTACTTAAAAGCAAATATTATTATTTTGGAAGGCGTCTGCATCACAAACTGGCAGTTATTGATACCCGTTATGCGCTGGTTGGAGGCATAAACATAAGCAACAATTATAATGATATGCCGGGAAAACCAGCATGGCTCGATTTTGCATTGTATGTTGAAGGAGAAGCAGCAAAGGAACTTTGTATACTCTGTTGGAAAACCTGGAATGGTTATCCTGTGAATATGGGCATCACTCCATGCGAAGAGAAACAATTGGCTTTTAACATCAACCCGGAAGAAGCTTGTCTGGTCAGGATGAG
>JAYVXJ010000402.1:0-1799 GCA_043785285.1 Chitinophagaceae bacterium | reverse complement strand
TCCATTTATTTATTTATAACAGGTTCACAGCAAGACCTTCCGGCGAATTCAATTTTCGGGTCTTTGCTGATGGTTGCTTTTATTTTTATTACCAAAGGGCTGATGATTGTCAATCCCAACGAAGCACGGGTGCTCATGTTTTTTGGGAAATATGTTGGTTCGGTTAAGGCCAATGGACTGCTCTGGGTTAATCCTTTTTACAGATCTTTTCGTCTGTCCCTCCGTTCAGAGAACCTGGAAGGAAGTCCATTGAAGGTCAATGATAAAATGGGTAATCCCATTGAGATTGCTGCAGTAATTGTTTGGCAGGTAAGCGATACTTATAAGGCCTCCTTTGAAGTGGTGAATTATAATCAATATGTAAAAATCCAGAGCGAAGCCGCAGTTCGTCATCTTGCAACTACCTGTCCCTATGATCATATGGAAGATGAACACGCGGACATTACCCTGCGCGACGGTGGTGAAAAAGTAAATGAGTTGCTCGAAAAGGAATTAAATGAAAGACTGGCTCCTGCCGGAATCATCATCAAAGAAGCGCGGATCAGTCACCTGGCCTATGCACCGGAAATTGCAGGCGCCATGCTCCAGAGGCAACAGGCCACTGCCATCGTAGCAGCCCGATTTAAAATTGTAGAAGGCGCTGTGGGCATGGTTGAACTTGCTCTGCAACAACTATCCAAAAAAGGTATTGTTCAATTGGATGAAGAGAAAAAAGCCGCCATGGTCAGCAATCTGATGGTGGTCCTATGTGGAGAGAAAGCCGCCACACCTGTATTGAATACAGGAACCTTGTACCAATAATCAGGAAGGAATGTCCAGCAAAAAAACGTTTGTTTTACGAATAGATGAAGCGGTATATAAAGCATTGGAAAAATGGGCCTCCGATGAATTCCGCAGTGTGAACGGGCAGATTGAATGGCTCCTTCAGACCCAATTGAAAGAAACGGGAAGGTTGAAAAAAGAGTCGTCAGCAGGTCAGGATAAACAAAAAAATAAGAAATAACGGAATGGAGAACAAGGGAAAGCAAGATGATCAAAAACTTAATTTTAATTTCCCTTTTTAAAGCTCAATAGAGGGACCTGCAATGAATTTGCCATATCCTCGGTTCGACTACCTAATAAGATTTTATTCCAAAAACCCCTTTCCCGGGTAAACATGATTAACCATTGGGGCTTCCCCCTGTCCAAATATTCCCTCAGTTGCTTTAATAACGGATAATCAAGAACGGCTTTTTGTGTAATCAGGCTGATCTTTTTATAAGCATGTTTTTTTATTATTACTGTCGCAAGCTTTTCTTGTGCGCCGGAAGAATCTAATCCATAATCCAGATGCACAACATCAATATGCGCGCCAACCCCTTTAGCAAAAGGAATAACCTGTTCTAATTCTACTCCCATATTTTCGAAATCTGAAGCATACGCCATTTTCTCAATTTCTCTATAACGATAATTTTCAGGTATTGCCAATACCGGTATTTCCGATTTGGAAATCATGATGGAGGTAGTTGACCCAAAAAATAATTTTTTTAATCCGGAAGCGCCATGAGTGCCCATAACAATCAGCTTAATGCTGTATTTGCGGGCTTCCTCGATGATTTTTTCAACAATGAAGGGCGTAAATTCAACCAATAGTTTGGTTGTGGAAGGTATTTTCTGAATATCCAGACTGTGATAAGCAGCAACAACCTGTTTTTGTAATTCTTTTAAGCACTTTTCCGATTCCTTTTTTATTATTTCTTCCCTTTGCTCTTCTGATTTTGCCGGATCCAGTGTGTAAGCCGTCATTTGAAAACCATGAA
>JAYVXJ010000401.1:0-1800 GCA_043785285.1 Chitinophagaceae bacterium | reverse complement strand
TTCAGCGCTGGGATAACGGTACAGGCGATATGGCAGATGTATTAAATGCATATATTCAACATGAAAATGCAACATTTGATTACCAAATATTAAAAGGCGCCACTTTTACCAAAGGTAAAAATGAATACTTTCCTATTCCTCAATCTGAAATAGACCTCAGCAGAGTAAATGGGAAAAATACATTGACGCAAAACCCCGGCTATTAATAAATCATCCAGGGTGCAGGGATCTAAGAGACTCCTTGCACCCTGGATGAGTCTATTCCAGCCAAATCGCGGATATTTCTTTACACCCACCGGTTTCCCAGGTAATTGATCAACCTTATCGTAAAATTCCTCTGAGAAATGATGCGTAATTGCTTATAAATACAGCCATCGCAGCGCAACAACATAATATTAAATTTGCTTAAATCTAACCACGCTCATCCATTGCCAAATAAAATGAAACAGGAATTAAAAATGATAATAAAGGGTAAGCGCATCGCTAAAATCATCATTATACAATTTCCTCTTTTATTATTTGGTCTTTCATTATATGCCCAAAACATTCATCAAGCCAAGGGAAATCCATGTACTATCGCATTAGACAATGGACAGTACATGCAGGTACAGGTCTGCAACGCATCCATTCTCCGCGTAAGGGTTAGAAAGGACAGTATTTTTAAGGAATCCCTTTTAGAAAGGTATAATATTCTGAAAAAAGATTGGCAGCCTATTTTATTTACCCGCAAAGATTCGGGAGATATGATCACCCTAACTACGGACAGCGCAAGGTTCGATATCAATACTGCCTCGGGGAAACTTACATTAAAGGATGCAACAGGCAAAGTGCTGGTTCAACAAATTCAAACAATCTTGAATGTTGATGAAAATCATATCCGGCAATTAAAAAGTTCGCTGACTGAATATTTCGGTAAGGAAAAAACATCCCGCAGCATTATTGGCGACCCAACAAAAGATGATACCAGCCCAGTTCTTGACACTGCCTATGAATCTGAAATTAAAAAGGAAACAAATTTTTTGAGTTTTTCATTAAATAAAACGGAACGTTTCTATGGCTTGGGAAGCGCCAGCAGGGAACATATTCAACACAGGGGAGAAGCCCTTAGAATATGGGTGAAATATCAAAAGTCTGAAGCCCCTTCTCCTTTTATGATGAGTACGAATGGCTGGGGTGTTTTCAATAATTCCACAAAAAAACATTTTTTTGATATCGGGCGTTTTCAAAAGGATAAACTGTACATTCTGGAAGACGCTGGCGAACATGATTTTTATTTATTTACGGGGAAAAGCATGAGTGACATCATTGGAGAATACACCACGCTTACCGGCAAGCCCTTTTTGTTGCCTAAATGGGCCTATGGTTTGGCTTTCGGCAGCAATAACATGGAAAATCAGTTTAATGTCCTTGAAAATGCCTATCATTTCCGGCAGGAAAAAATTCCTTGTGATATTTATTGGCTGGAGCCTCAATGGATGAAAAAAAATTATGATTTTTCAACAAAAAAAAACTGGGATGATACAAAATTTGTTGCCGACCTGCCCTGGACATGGGAAAATGCAGATACCAAACGCCCGCTTTTTATTCAGCGCCTGAAAGATCAGGGGTTTAAACTGGTTTTGTGGCTTTGCGCAGACCAGGATCTGAGTATCGAAGAAGAGGACAGGATAGCTAAGGAAAATAGCAACCCACTTTCCGGGCTGGAGCATTGGTTTCCCCATCTCACAAAATTTATTGACCAGGGTGTTCAGGGGTTTAAATTGGATCCCGGGCATACATTGGATGAGCATCCTGACCGAA
>JAYVXJ010000400.1:0-1801 GCA_043785285.1 Chitinophagaceae bacterium | reverse complement strand
CCAAAAAAATTACCCAGCTTCAGTTTTCGTATGCGGGTTATGCTACCCAGTTAGTTAATATCAATGGTCGGGCTGTTATTGAAATTAAGATGGCGGTTGGCGGCGGCCAGCTTTCGGAGGTGATCGTTACGGCCTTAGGAATCGAAACACAAAAAAAGGCCATCGGTTATTCCGCCCAGGTAGTGGAAGGTAAATCATTGACTGAAGCCAGGGAGCCGAATGTAGCTAATGCCCTCAAGGGGAAAGTTGCAGGCGTTCATGTGAATCCCTCGAGCGGAGGGGCCGGTGCTTCCAGTTTTGTCATGATCCGGGGTAATAGTTCTTTAACCGGAAATGGCCAGCCTTTATATGTAGTAGATGGTATTCCTATAGATAATCAAACCATCGATGCACCCAATATTGGTAACGGAAGGGATTTTGGAGACGGGATTGGAAATATCAATCCGGATGACATCGAGAACCTGACGGTTTTGAAAGGCCCGGCTGCAGCTTCTTTATATGGAGCGCGGGGAGCCAATGGGGTTATCCTGGTTACTACTAAAAAAGGGAAAAAAGGAAAAGGTGCATCCATTGATTTTAATTCCAACGCGGTGTTTGAAAAGCCAAATGTAACACCTACCAAGCAGAATACATGGGGGGGTGGTTACGACGACAATTATACTTCCCTCAACACGGTTACCATCGGAGGTCAGCAGGTGATTCAATGGCCAAGCTGGCTGATTGATAATTGGGGTGGGAAAATGGACGGACAGCCCATCAACATACAAACCTGGCCGGAACTGGGATTGGTTCCCTATACTCCGAAGCCAGTGAATAACCTGCAGCGGTTCTACAATACCGGATCTACACTCACCAATACCGTTGGTGTATCCGGTGGGGATGATAAAACGGTCTACCGGTTTTCAGCATCCGATCTGCATAACAAGGGGATCGTTCCGAATCAAACCTTACAAAGGCAAACCCTGGATCTGCGGGTTTCAGCCAACGTTATGCCCCGTCTATATGTAGACGCCAAAATAAATTATATCCGGGACAAGGGCGAAAATCGTCCGCAGAATGGAATCAATTTCACCAATGTAGCGGCTGATTTAAATATCATACCCAATTTCATTGATCTCAACTGGCTGAAAAATTATAAGCGGGCAGATGGATCCATGGTGAACTGGAAAAGCGGCTCCCCATATAATCCTTATTGGGTGGTGAATGAAATAAAAGAAAACGATACCCGGGACAGGATGATCGGCTTTATATCCGCGAAATACAAATTCGCGGATTGGCTGAGCCTGCAGGCGAGGACCGGAACGGATTTTTACACGGATGTCCGTTTTTCCAGGGTGGGAGCAGGTACGCCAGGCAGATATATCAACGGAGAAGTGAATAGCAATCAGATCCGGGTGAAAGAAGAAAACAGTGATGCGTTGCTTACTGCCACGGGCAAACTCAATAAAAACTTTAATGGATCATTTTCCGTTGGTGCAAACCATCGGAATCATGATGAACAATTTTCCGGAAATGAAGGCATTGGACTGAATGTTCCGGGATTATACAATATCAGTAATGCCAAGCTCATCATTCCTCGTTCTTACTATAAGCGTAAACAGATCAATTCCGTTTATTATTTCGGCCAGCTTAGCTACAAAGGATTCCTTTACCTGGATATCACCGGCAGAAATGACTGGTCATCTACCTTGGGTCTAAAAAATCAATCCTTCTTTTATCCTTCCGTGAGTTCCAGTTTTGTTTTTACAGAGGCATTGGGCATAAATCCCAAAATACTCAGTTTCGGGAAACTCCGGGCTTC
>JAYVXJ010000399.1:0-1802 GCA_043785285.1 Chitinophagaceae bacterium | reverse complement strand
TCCCTTCTGATCAAAATAAGCATTGATCCTCTTTTTCAGGTCTGTGTGGAAGGTCTGCGGACTGGCAGCGAATTTAGGTATTTGCATGAGCAATTTCTTTTATTGAAAACCGGCACAAAGGTACTTCATTTTTCAAAAAGACCGTGTTAAATTAAGAAGCTATTTATCCTTAGGTTAACGCAAAAAAAGATCATTTATGTGTCGAGTTGTACAAATGCATCCAGATTGCGGACGCCAATCATTTTTTCAGTGATAAATCCTTCCGCATAGCGAACACCAATCATTTTTCCGAACATCTGATGACGACCGATAACAGAGTCCAGAAACTCAGGACTGGAAATGTAGGTCTGTGGTTCGTCTTTATCATAGATCTTCGAATGAAACTGGGAAGCATATGCCCGGATCGAATCCAGTTTGCGGTCAAAAACCGGGGAAATATCATACACAAAAGAAGGTGAATAATAACGGTCCTGGATAAAATGAAAAATGTACTTGGGGCGCCAATGTTGCTGAAACACACCAGCTTCATCCCTGGTCTCTACTTTTCGCAAGCCACTCAGGAAACAACTGTCCGAAATAAGTTTCCCTGCCCGGCCATGATCGGGATGCCGGTCAGCCAATGTGCTGGATAACACGATTTCCGGCTGGTATTTCCGTATGGCGGCGATAAGGGCGCGTTGGTTTTCTTCATTATTTTGGAAAAAACCATCTGCCATGCAAAGATTTTCCCGGATATCCAGATCCATCACTTTGCCGGCAGCCTGAGATTCCTGTATACGTAATGTGGCTGTTCCCCGGGTACCCAGTTCACCCTGCGTAAGGTCAATTACTCCGGTGGTTTTACCATGTAATTTTTCCATCATCAGGGTTCCAGAGCAACAGAGTTCCACATCGTCTGGGTGAACGGCAATAGCGAGAACATTAATTTTGATCATTCTGCAAATTAAAATAAGTTGGCCAGAGTTCAGCTCCGTGGACGATCCAGCATGATTATCCAATTTTCCATAGCTTTGCACTCCGAAATTCATCCATTCATCTTCATTACTAAAAATTATCTCTATGGCCTATGATGTAGTTGTGCTCGGAAGTGGTCCAGGCGGTTATGTTGCTGCCATTCGCGCATCTCAATTGGGTTTAAAAACAGCTATTATTGAAAAGGAAAGTCTGGGTGGCATTTGCCTGAACTGGGGTTGCATCCCCACCAAGGCCCTCCTGAAAAGCGCCCAGCTGTATGAAGATATCAAGCATGCAAAAGAGTTTGGGATTGAAGCCAGCGGTAAGCCTGATTTTCCTGCCGTGATCAAACGCAGTCGCGGTGTTGCCGATAAGATGAGCAAAGGCGTTCAGTTCCTGATGAAAAAAAATAAGATCGATGTGTTTATGGGTTTTGGAAAACTCAAAACCAAGGGTCAGCTTGAAGTAACCGGTGCTGATGGGAAAACACAGATCGTGGAAGGCAGGCATATTATTGTGGCCACAGGTGCCCGCAGCCGGGAACTGCCAAATCTGAAACAGGATGGCAAGAAAGTAATCGGATATCGCGAAGCGATGAACCTTCCACAGCAACCTAAAAGCATAATCGTTGTTGGCAGTGGTGCCATCGGTGTGGAATTCGCCTATTTCTATTACAGTATGGGGGCCAAAGTTACCATCGTTGAATTTCTACCCCGGATTGTTCCGGTAGAAGATGAAGATATTTCCAAAGAACTGGAGAAACAATATAAGAAAAACGGAATCGATATTTATGTTAGCAGTGAAGTAACGAGCGTAGATACCAGTGGCAATGGAGTAAAAGCAAAAGT
>JAYVXJ010000398.1:0-1802 GCA_043785285.1 Chitinophagaceae bacterium | reverse complement strand
GGGGAAAGCTGATGAATAGTAAAATGATGAAAAGATTAGTTTTCATAATGTTGCGTTATTATATCAGTAAGCGAATAGTTGAGGATCTTGTTATTCCTTCAGAACACAATCTACCAGGTTGACATCCATCAAAAATCCAGTACATCTGCCTTTGACAGTTATGATATTTCCTTTTTTCAGCGATTGTAATGAGTGTGGCTCCTCATTTGAAAAACTGCAGTTCACACCGCCCATTTCGGATGCATCCATCAGGATATTGGTGTTTTTTGTTCCTGTTTGCACTGCGTAAACAGAACCCTTGACTTCGATCACCTTACCCAGGAATTTTTTATTGGCTGTTGTTTCATCTTTTTGGAAAGCAGTGTACAGATCAACAGTTGAAATAATAAAGTCGGCTTTTTGGTTTGCTGTATTGGCGTGTGGTTTATTGTACAGATAAAAACCCCAGCCAATGAAACATAGCAATACAATTCCCCCGATAAAAAAATATTTTTTGTTCATCGTTTAAATTATTTTTTTTAAAGGTTGGACCCGCCAACAGTCTCCTATCGGTTATTTTCTAACGGAAGGGATGGGTGATGCCCAGATGTAGTCCGGCACTGGAAATGGGAAGGCTGCCGATGCCCACTCCCGTCAACGGAATTTTCAGATAAGGTTCAACTCGTATCCTTCCGATTTTTCCCCAGTTATATTCATATCCTGCGCTAAACTGCAGGATGGAAAAAAAATTAGTGCCTGAATTGTTATAAGAAGCTTTTCGCGTCCATGAAGAACCATAGGACTCTGCATTATATTCATAATTTTCTTTTTTCATAATGTAAGTAGATAGCCCGGCTGTTGAAAAGAAACGGCCTTTTGGGCTGAAACTGAAATCGTAACGGAAGCTAACCGGGATTTCAAACATATTGCAGTTTCCGTCCAGATCCTTGATGTTGACTGAGTAGGGAATGCTGATCTTACTTATGTTGAAATATTTCCCGTCACTGTAATATTGTTTTTTATCCCATAAAACACCGGTCTCCAGGGAAATATGCTTATTGAAACGGTAACCGGCCAGTAAGCCAATACTATACCCGGCCTTTTTTACAGATTGGAATTTAATGGTGCTGAAATCAGGTCCGGCTACTAAACTGATAAAGATTCCTTTCTCTTTTGCAGATGGCGGTTTAGCTGATTTTTTATTTTTTTGATTCTTATTGATCAGCTTAACAGAATCTTTAACGGAGACGGCTTGTATTGATTTTTCCGCCTGATTTGAATAGGGTTGACCAACAGTTTCTTTTGCTGCTGTGACTTGCATGCTTTTTTCTTCCTTATTTCCAGGATCACTTGCAACTGTTTTAGTATTTACATTCGCGGTACGGGAATTCGCTTGTTGTATAGCCGTGATCCTGGCAACGCTATTGGCTAATGGATTGCTTCCATTTTGCGTAAGGTTTTTTGTATTTGGTTTGTTTATGAGAAGATTATCGGATTCTTTTATGTTCTTATTTTTAGTACTTATGTTGTTGTTTGCCGTATTGACTGCTTCCCTTTTATGCTGACTACCGGAATTCGTATCCCTGGTATTAAGTACCGTTTTGGCTGCCTTCTTTTCTTGCAGATTATTGTTTTTTATATTTTGTGGGGACGGAATATTCCGTTGTACTTTACCCTTTTCTGAATTTATTAAAGGCATGACAATAGCCTTGACCGTTGAAAACATAGTATTCTTTCCTTCTGATCCGGAGAAATAGTTTAGACTGAACAGACCCAAAGGCAACAGAAGCAGCAACCAGAAAAACCTTCGGCTTTTTTTACTC
>JAYVXJ010000397.1:0-1802 GCA_043785285.1 Chitinophagaceae bacterium | reverse complement strand
TGGATAAACAGGGCTTAAAGTAAGAACAGGATTGCCTGTTAAAGTTTAATCATGAGGAGAATGAATCGTACGGCTGGTACAAGGTAAAAACTATTTTTTAAAAATGAAAGCGGGTAGCACCGGTTTTTTTAATTTTTTTTAAACCTTTTAGCTCTACGTGTCATTGCCCTACCTTTGCCGGCTGAATCAAGCGTTAACTATGTATAGAACACAAGACTGTGGCGAGTTACGGCTGGGAGATGTTACACGTGAAGTTACCCTGGCCGGATGGGTGCAAAGCCTTAGGAAGTTTGGTAGTATCAGCTTTATAGACCTGCGCGACCGTTATGGGATCACCCAATTGCTGATTGGAGAGGCATTGCATGAAAAACTGGCCGAATCCCCTTTGGGACGGGAGTTTGTAATCCAGGCCACCGGAATCGTATCCGAAAGATCCAATAAAAACCCACAAATCCCAACGGGGGAAATTGAGATCAAAGTGAGCCAGTTTACCATTTTGAATAAATCAGCTACCCCGCCTTTTACTATACAGGACGACACCGATGGGGGAGATGAACTCCGGATGAAATACCGTTACCTCGACCTTCGCCGCAACGAAGTGAAAAAAAATCTGGAATTGCGTTATGCCGTGAATCGGGCTGCCCGGGATTACCTGCATCAGCATCGGTTCATGGATATTGAAACGCCTTTCCTGATCAAATCCACACCGGAAGGCGCCCGCGATTTTGTGGTGCCCTCCCGCATGAATCCGGGTCAGTTCTATGCACTTCCGCAGAGCCCGCAGACGTTTAAACAACTCCTGATGGTGAGCGGGTTCGATAGATACTACCAGGTGGTAAAATGTTTCCGCGATGAGGATTTACGAGCAGATCGCCAGCCGGAATTCACCCAGATCGATTGCGAAATGAGCTTTGTTGAGCAGGATGATATTCTCCGGATGTTCGAAGGGCTCATCAAATTCATTTTCAAGGAAGTAAAAGGGATTGATTACACGGATCCCGTCGAAAGAATGAGTTGGGAGGATGCCATGTGGAATTATGGAAACGATAAACCCGATATCCGCTTCGGGATGAAAATCGCCAACCTCAAATCTCCTTTAAAAAGAAATGGGGCGCAGGAAGCCGGGGGACTGATCATCGGCAAAGCCGACTTTAATGTATTTGATCAGGCCGAGACCGTTGTGGCTATTTCTGTTCCCGGAGCTGCCGCCTGGACGCGCAAACAATTTGATGTATTAACAGAATGGGTGAAACGGCCGCAGACCGGCATGAAAGGATTGGTTTATATCCGCTTTAATGAAGATGGCATGCTTAAAAGCAGTGTTGATAAATTTTATTCGGAAGAAAGACTAAAAGCCATTGCTGCCTTTTGTGAAGCAAAGAAAGGAGATGCGATCCTGATCCTGGCCGGAAAGGAAGAAAGAACCCGAAAAGCCATCAGCGAATTGCGACTGGAGATGGGCGAACAACTTGGACTCAGAAATAAGGAAGAATTCAAATTGTTGTGGGTGCTGGATTTTCCTTTATTTGAATACAGTGATGAAGATAATCGATGGGTGGCCCGTCATCATCCCTTTACCGCCCCCAAGCCGGATCAGATTTCCGTGATGATCAACAACGATCCTTCCATTCCTCATGCCGAACAATACCTGGAACACCCCTATGCCAATATAAAGGCAAACGCTTATGATATGGTACTGAACGGGAACGAGATTGGCGGCGGATCCATCCGTATATACCAGCGGGAGCTTCAGGAAAAAATGTTCGACGCACTGGGTATGAGTCGCGAAGAAGCCAATCATA
>JAYVXJ010000396.1:0-6143 GCA_043785285.1 Chitinophagaceae bacterium | reverse complement strand
CTGGACATACAGCTCAACGTGCTGAATACCCAGACCACGCACGAGAATATTGACGCCAATATATTTTATTGGGCTTATAATATTCCACCCGTGGTTCCAGAGAAGATCAATGGAGAGGATAACCCGATTTACAATTACAATTATTTGAATCCTGTCTGGGTACAGAATAATGAATACAAAAAATCGGTGGACAACCTAAATCAAGAAAGTATTGTGGTTAATTACGATTTATTAAAAGGGTTGAAAGTGGGAGCAACGGGCAGTATCAGCAAACTGAATACCCAGTATGATTATTATCTGCCCTCAATTCCGGGAGCCGGCACATCAATAACCAATCAGGGATTTAAATATAATTCGAACACCAATTCGCAAAAAGGAGACGTTCACATTAATTATACGGGAAGTTTTGGCAAGAGCAATATCTCCGCTACTGGAGTATACGAATATAATTATTATACAAACGATAACTATTATGCCAGAGGAGCTGGTTATTTGGTAGATGCCAATCAGTATAATTCCCTCCAATCAGGCATTACAAGCTTACAAAGTATTTCCTCTTACAAGGAAGAATACAAGCTTATTTCATTCCTGGCCAGGGCAACTTATAATTATGATAACCGGTATTATTTGACCGCCAGTATTCGCCGGGATGGTTCTTCCAAGTTTGGGCCAAATTACCAAAATGGTTATTTCCCGGCCGTATCAGCCGCCTGGCGGATCAGCAAGGAAAGTTTCCTGAAAGACGTTAGCTGGATCGATGAATTAAAAATCAATGCAGGATATGGCGTAACGGGTAACTCCGACCCGATCGGTGCTTACAATACCCTATTGCTTTTGGGTGGTTCCGTCCATACCTATGATCCCACCAATCCGGCAAATCCCTGGCCGGTCGGCTATACCCCCATTCAAAACCCCAACTCGGATTTGAGATGGGAGGAGAGAGTAGGACAGAATCTCGGACTTGAATTCTCCTTCCTGAAAAGCAAGGTGGTAGGTAGTTTCTCCGTGTTCAATGATAAGACGAAAAATATGCTTTATTACTATGGCGTGCAAACGCCTCCGAATTTCATAGGCAGTGTACTTGCTAATGTTGGAGGTATGACCAATAAGGGGGTAGAATTAGGAATTAATGTGGCAGTCATCCATCAGAAGGATATTGACTGGACTATAGGAGGCCAGATCACTACAGTGCATACCAGGGTGACCAGCTTATCGGGATCCTGGCAAGGGAATTCAGTTGCTACAGATCATGTCAATGTGGGTGCCGCTAGCGGACAGGGTTTAAGCTTCAATCCACTCACTTATCTCCAGGTAGGGTATACGCCTTCTGTTTTTTACCTGCCTCATTTTGTGGGTATTGACCAAAATGGGTATCAACTGCTGGATTCAGCAGGCGTGGGAAAAGTCGGGATCAGTGGGAATCCAACCTATCATTATATAGATCCGTCGCCCAAATTCACCTATGGCATTAATACCAGTTTCCGGTATAAATCCTGGAACCTGATCGCCGCCCTGACTGGTAATTACGGGCAAAAAATTTACGACAACGCTAGGCTTAACATTGCTCAGAACGCTTCCCGCTTTCCAGGTCTGAACGTATTGAAAGAGGCCTTTACCAACGGCTTGAAAGACAATCCCACTACGTCAGATTACTGGCTGGAAAAAGCATCCTACCTGCGTTTGCAGAATCTTACGATAGGTTATACTTTTCCAAAGATTGGGGGGTTGGAAAACCTGCGTGTTTATGTAACGGGTAATAATCTGTTCGTAATTACAAAATACAAAGGAATGGACCCGGAAATATCTCCTTCTAGTGGAGCCGGAGGAAGTCGTGCAGGAATTGGTGGTTTGGCCAGTGCAATTTCGTCTGCTTATGGAGGTCTGGGAGGCGGTGGATCCAGCTCAGCTTATATCGACAATAACTATGCCGGCCAGGGATTTTATCCCAGGGCACGCTCTTATACTCTTGGCGTATCGATTACGGTTAAATAGTCACTTGATCAACTTTGAGAACATCATTACAATAATTAAGAAATATTTAAAATATGAATCGATTATTTGATATAAGAAAATTGGCACCAGTGATTTTGCTGCTATTAATCACAGGGGTCTCCTGTACCAAGCTGGACGTTAAAACGTACAGTTCGATACCCAGTTCAACGTTCTGGTCAAACGCAGCTGAAATTTCAGCAGGGAAGGCACCACCATATGCCAACCTGGTCAATGTGGTCGGTCATAGCGGCCCCGCCTATACAACGGAGATTGCGTCGGATGAAATGGTGTATCCTACCCGGGGTTCTGACTGGTATGATGGTGGATACTGGAGCGAGATGTATTTCCACGCTGAAACTAAAAATGATGTGAATGGCAATGGGAATGGAAATTGGTCAACTATTTTTAGTGGCGCGGGCAATTGTAATTTTGTCATCTATACCCTGCAGAACCTGCCTGCCGGGACCGATGCTAACCTGCAGTCGGATCTTGCTGAAATGATCTGCCTTCGGTCCTGGTATTATTACAAGGCTATGGACATGTTTGGAAATATTCCCTATGTTACCAACTTTAAAGTGGATCCAAGCACCGTTACCAATATTCCCAGGGCAGCTATTTTTGATTCGCTGGAAAAAAATATGAAAGACGCTCTCCCATCTATGACTTCTACCGTGGACGCCACAACCTATGGGAAAGCAACCAAGTATCTGGCTTTCGCCACGCTGGCCCGGATGTATCTCAACTCGACTGTGTATTTGGGCCAACCGGGCCAACCGGGTCCCCGTAAAGATGCGGAATGCATTGCCATGTGCGATTCCATTATTAACAGCGGTGTCTACAGTCTCGAGCCAAACTATTATAGCTGTTTCTTTGGAGTGAACAATACCAGCCCCGAAAATATATTTGTAGTCCCATTTGCTACCAATAGCAATACCTTACCAGGGAATGGACTTGTACAGGCATCCATAGAGTTCAATTCGGCACTCACTTTCGGGATTCCCTGTTGCAACTATGGGAACAATGGTGCATCTACTACCGAAGAATTTTACAAATATTTTGACACGACTTCGACCTATAAAAACGATGTGGTCTCCATAAACGGGCGTACGGTTCACCGGCGGCTGCGTACTTTCAATGATCAGCGGGCAGGACAATATCTGATCGGCCAGCAATTCCAGGGGGATGGGGTAAGC
Source organism: Chitinophagaceae bacterium (assembly GCA_043785285.1). GTDB lineage: Bacteria > Bacteroidota > Bacteroidia > Chitinophagales > Chitinophagaceae > Puia. Next base: position 2,958 of record JAYVXJ010000396.1, on the reverse strand, counting down.
AATTATCCGCCTTCTCAAAATTGGATCGTTGACAATGATGATGTATGTTGTACCTATAACGGCGATGCTTCAGTCAATCAGACCACTAAAATTGGGGATTTTTATAACGGGCTCTATACACCGACGATTATGTATCCTAAGATGACTGAGTTCAATAATCCAGTTGCCACATTCCGGCATGCCGGTCTTAAAAATATTAAGTACTGGCCGCAACCCGGACCCTCCAACGGCAATATGGGTAACGCCTTTGTTGTTTTCCGTCTGGCAGATATCTACCTGATGAGGGCAGAAGCCGAGTATTTTAGTGGAGATTTGGGAGATGCCCTGAATGATTTCAATAGGGTTCGTATGCGGGCTTATTCGAATAATGCCACATATAAATGGGCATTGTCTGATATGACACCCGCTAATATACTCGCGGAGAGAGGCAGGGAACTGGCCTGGGAAGATGTGAGAAGGACTGACCTGATCCGGTTCGAATTTATCACCGGGACCAAATATTACACCGGGGCCCGCACTTATCCTCCCAAACCTGCTGATGCGGCAGACGGCCATAATATCATTTATCCGATACCGGCGAACCAAATTAATACTAACAAGAATCTACAGCAAAACCCTGGCTATTGACAATGATCAGAGCCCTGGGCGTTAGATTATAGACGATTATTAAACTTCAGGCAGGAATGGTAACTTAGTTTACCATTCCTGCTTTTTTGATTAAGGATATAAATTTTATCATATCAAGCTGCATGCTGTGCACAATTCTAAAAAGCTTACTCTATTTGTTTTTTTGATCTTTATCCTGTTTGATGCCTGTTCGCATCGCAGCACCACCCTATTCACCCCTTTGAAAGCTTCCCAGACAGGTATATCCTTCATTAATAATAATATTGACACCGACACGCTCAGCATCCTGGATTACCTGTATTTCTATAACGGGGCCGGTGTAGTCATCGGTGATATCAATAATGACGGTTTGCCCGACATCTATTTCGCTTCCAATACGGGAGGCAATAAATTGTACCTTAACAAAGGGCATTTCACCTTCGAGGATATTACAGAGCGAGCAGGAGTGGCCGGTCATGCAGATTGGTCCACCGGAGTTACCATGGCAGACGTAAACGGAGATGGTTTTTTGGATATCTACGTATGCACGGTCGGCAATTTCGATCCAAGGGATCATATCGGGGAGACGCATCTGTATTTCCAACATTCCAGCAATCAGCTTTTTATAAATAATGGCAACAATACCTTTACGGAAAGCGCTGCAAAATGGGGTCTGGATATCGTTGGATATAATACCCAGGCCGTTTTTTTCGATTACGATAAGGATGGGGACCTGGATATGTTTCTGCTGCAGCATTCTACCCACCAGACGGACGCTTATGGGAGCACTTCCCTAAGGGATAAATACAGCCCGGAAAGCGGCGGTAAACTATACCGCAATGATGGGGATCATTTCACGGATGTTACCAAAGGCTCGGGTATTTACAGCAGCGCCCTGGGATATGGACTGGGGGTTGGTGTAGCTGATCTGAACCATGACGGCTATGATGACATTTATGTAAGCAATGACTTTCATGAGAATGATTACTATTATGTCAATCAGGGTAATGGCACTTTCAAAGAAATGAACAATGAGGCTTTCGGGCATGAATCCAAATTCTCCATGGGGAACGATATTGCAGATATTAATAATGACGGCTGGCCGGATATCATGACCGTGGATATGCTTCCGGAGGACGAAGAAGTATTAAAGTCCTCTTTGGGAGACGATCCCCTGGGCCTTTACCTGTATCAGCGGGGTTTCGGATATAATTATCAATATGCACGCAACTGCCTGCAATTAAATACCGGTAAGGGAAAGAAATTTTCAGATATTGCCCTCTATAGCGGTATTTCCGCTACTGATTGGAGTTGGTCCCCGCTCATTGCAGATTACAACCTGGACGGGCAAAATGATATTTTCGTTTCCAACGGAATCAAGAGCCGGCCCAACGATCTGGATTATTATAAATTCATTTCCAGCCTGCCCCAACGTCACACCAATGTGGGCAAGAGGGTCCATGATAAGGAAATATTGAAACACCTGCCTTCAGGAGCCTGGCATAATTATATTTATGAAGGTGACTCCAATATGAAATTTCAGGACCGGTCAACAGACTGGGGATTTGAAAAAGCAACATTATCGCAGGGAGCTTCCTGCGGCGACCTCGATGGTGACGGCGCCCTGGACCTGGTAACGAATAATATGAATGAAGAAGCGGGCATCTACCAAAATAATGTACGCGAACAAAATCCTTTATCTCATTACCTGACCATTCAACTGAAGGGAAAATCTCCAAATACTTTCGGAATCGGAACCAAAGTCTTTTTATTTGCCGGCGGCAAGATACTATATCAGGAGCTACAGCCGGAGCGGGGATTTATGAGCAGCAGCGAGCCTTTATTGCATTTTGGGCTGGGAAAATATAAAATACTGGATAGCCTGGTTGTGATCTGGCCTGACAATACGGTTCAAAGGATCTACAAGCAGGAAGCGAACCGAAAACTGGTTTTGAATTACAACCGGGAAAAAAACGACCCGGTAAAGGACCACTATGCATTTGTCAATGCCCTTCTGCACACACAAGGTTCATCTGAACTAAAGGATATCACTGCGGAATCAGGAATTCACTACGTTCACAAAGAAAACCGTTCATTTATCGATTTCAACGAGCAAATATTTCTTCCGCATGAATTGTCCACCCTGGGACCCAAAGTGGCAGTAGCTGATGTGAATGGCGATGGACTTGAAGATTTTTATGTATGTGGAGCCAAAGGCCAGGGAGGCAGTCTTTTCTTACAAAAACGGGATGCGGGTTTTACAGCATCGCCGGATTCCGGTGTTTTTTTAGCCGATCGCAGTTGCGAAGACGTGGATGCCCAATTTATTGACGCCAATGGGGATGGATTTCC
>JAYVXJ010000395.1:0-1807 GCA_043785285.1 Chitinophagaceae bacterium | reverse complement strand
GGTATGGGGTGAACAGGTTCAGGATATATGTACAGGCCGCAAATCTATTTACGATAACAAAGTACACAGGTTTAGATCCCGAATTAACCGGTAACAGTTCAACTTTCGGAATTGATTATGGAAATTATCCCAATAATCAGAAAAATCTACTTGTTGGAATTAACCTGTCATTTTAATTATAATCATTTTTTAAAAATTTAAATAAAATGAAATTATTGCATAATAAATTTATTATCTCAGGTTTACTAACACTGGTTGTGGTTGTTGTTGCCTGTAAAAAAAGTTTTCTTGAAAAAGAGCCGATGGGCCCTGTTGGTGAAAATACGCTGGCTACCAAGGCTGGTGTTAATGGCTTATTAATTGGTGCTTATTCTTTGCTTGATGGCGTAGGCAGTCCGGTTTCCAACGAAGGATCGGGGGTCAGTGACTGGCTTTTTGGAGGAGTAGCTTCTGATGATGCGCACAAAGGTTCAGAGTATGGTGATATTACCGCCATTGAATTAATAGAAGGATATAAAGTTGATCCTACCAATTATGAACTAAGGGGTAAGTGGGGGCCATTATACGATGGTATTCAGCGTGCAAACGATGTGCTTCGGGTACTGGCTAAAGTTACTAACGGTTCCATTTCGCCAGCTGAGGCAACAGAGATAAAGGCTGAAGCAATTTTTTTAAGGGCCGTTTATCATTTAGAGGCTGCAAAAATGTGGAAGAATGTTCCTTATGTAGATGAGACCATTAGTTTTGAAAACGGAAATTATGATGTTTCCAATGAGCCGCCCATTTTCCCAAAGATTGAAGCTGACTTTCAGTTTGCTGCAGATAACTTAAAAGAGGTTCAGCCCCAGGTTGGCAGAGTAAATTCCTGGGCCGCAAAGGCTTTTCTGGCTAAGACTTATATGTTTGAACATAAATATACAGAGGCTCTAACCTTGCTAACTGATTTGATTGCTCATGGAGTTAACTCTTCAGGTGTGAAATATCAACTCGTTAATAATTACGGAGATAATTTTAATCCTTCTTTAAAAAATAGTTCCGAATCTGTGTTTTCAGTGCAAATGTCAGTAAATGATGGGGCAGCGGGACATAATGGAAATGCAGGTGACTTATTAAATTTCCCGGGAGGTGGTCCTGCCACCTGCTGCGGCTTTTATCAGCCATCTTTCAGCCTCGTAAATTCTTTTAAAACAGATCCTGTTACTGGCCTTCCTTTACTCGATACCTGGAATGATTCGAATATCAAGAACGATATGGGAGTAGACGGAGCGGCCCCCTTCACTCCGTATTCAGGCACATTGGATCCCCGGTTGGACTGGTCCGTTGGAAGACGGGGCATACCTTATTTGGATTGGGGTCTGATGCCCGGCCTGCCCTGGATACGCGCCCAGGCACAAGCAGGTCCCTATATTCCAATTAAAAACATTTATTATCAGGCTCAGGCGGCAACTACCAGTGATAATTATGACGGTTGGGGAGCAGGTAATGTTACATCCAATAATTATGAAATGATCCGCTTTGCAGACATATTACTCTGGGCTGCTGAAGCAGAAGTTGAAGTGGGTAGTTTGCCCCTGGCAGAAGCATATGTAAACCAGGTAAGAAGCCGTGCAGCTCATCCTTCCGGTTTTATGCATACTTATATTGATAATAATGATCCCATGAAAGGGTTTACCAATATACCTGCTGCGAATTATAAAATAGGATTATATACAGGTCAATTTGCATTGAACGGCCAGGATTATGCCAGGAAAGCGGTTCGCTTTGAAAGAAAAATTGAACTGAGTATGGAAGGACACCGTTTCTTTGA
>JAYVXJ010000394.1:0-1811 GCA_043785285.1 Chitinophagaceae bacterium | reverse complement strand
AGATTGATGCTATGGGTGGGTATTCCGGAATCGTTACTGATTTAAGTATGATCCAGTTCAGGATGCTGAACAAATCAAAAGGTCCTGCAATGTGGAGTCCCCGGGCACAAAACGATCGTATGTTGTTTTCTTCTACATGGCGGAATATGCTGGAAAAGACACCCAATGTGGACTTTTACCAGGATATGGTAACCGGCCTGCTGATAGAGGGTCATGCGGTAACTGGTGTAATAACCAGTATGGGCAATCGAATTAAGTCCAGATCAGTTGTTCTAACCAACGGAACATTTCTGAATGGCATCATCCATATTGGAGAAAAACAATTTGGAGGTGGAAGAATGGCCGAGAAAGCAGCAACCGGCATTACCGAGCAATTGCGAAGCGAAGGCTTTGAAAGCAACCGGTTAAAAACCGGAACTCCGCCAAGGATTGACGGACGCAGTCTGGATTATAGCAAAATGGAAGAACAGCCCGGTGATGAAAATCCAACCGGCTTTTCTTATCTGAATATTCCTTTGCCCAAAGAACAGCGCTGTTGTTGGATCACGTATACCAATCCAACCGTACATGCTATTTTAAAAACCGGATTTGACCGGAGTCCTATGTTTACCGGAAGAATTGATGGGACCGGTCCACGATACTGCCCGAGTATAGAAGACAAACTAAACCGCTTTGCAGATAAAGAAAGACATCAGCTCTTTATTGAGCCAGAGGGTTGGAATACCGTTGAAATATACGTGAACGGATTTAGCACTTCGCTACCGGAAGACGTGCAGTACGAAGCTCTTCGTATGATAAGGGGATTTGAAAATGTCAAGGCATTCCGGCCCGGATATGCCATTGAATATGATTATTTCCCGCCAACACAACTAACACATAGTCTCGAGACCAAAATAGTAAGCAACCTGTTTCTGGCCGGACAAATCAATGGAACCACCGGCTACGAAGAAGCCGCCTGTCAGGGACTTATGGCGGGCATCAACGCTCATCAAAAAGTCAATTATCTTGAGCCGGTGATTTTAAGTCGCAGTGAAGCTTATATCGGTGTTTTAATAGATGATCTGATCAGTAAGGGCACCGAAGAACCCTATAGAATGTTTACTTCAAGGGCAGAATTCAGAACTTTATTGCGCCAGGACAATGCCGACATCCGATTAACAGAAAAAAGCCATGATGTAGGGCTTGCTTCGAAGGAAAGGCTAAATGCCGTAAATATCAAGAAAATGGAGGTAAAAGCCATTTCCTCAATCTTAAGTGAATTTTCAGTTAGTCCGGAAGATGCGGAAATTTTCCTGAGCAAAATGAATTTATCTCCACTGCTTCAAAAACAAAAAGCGGCCAGTCTGCTTTTAAGGCCCACCATCAGCATCCAGACGATGCGTGAAGGAATTCCTGAATTAAAAGAAAAATTGCAGCCATTCAGTCCGGACAGCCTCGAGCAGGCAGAAATACAGTTGAAGTATGAGGTGTATATCAAAAAAGAAAAAGAATTGGTAAAAAGGATTTCCCAGCTGGAACAACTTTCTATTCCGGAAACATTTGATTACGACCGGGTTTCAGCGCTCTCCACAGAAGCCCTGATGAAATTTAAAAAGATTAAACCCAGAACACTGGGCCAGGCAAGCCGGATCAGTGGTGTAAATCCAACGGATATTCAAATCCTCATGGTCTTTATGGGCAGGTGATCAAAGTCCATATCTCTTACTGATTTCCAGCATCCGGTCAATCGGTTTCCTCGCCGCATCCAGCAAATCCATTTCCATTCTGATTTCCGGCGTTTCATACTCCATACAGAGATAAAGTTTCTCCAG
>JAYVXJ010000393.1:0-6166 GCA_043785285.1 Chitinophagaceae bacterium | reverse complement strand
ACAATCAGGATGGCCTTCTGGGAATAACTAATAATGAAGCCAATTATTCTCCATCTTCAACCAGTTCAGCTTTAAAAAGTAAGCCTAAACTTGCCGGTGGTTTTTTACGGAGCAAATTCGAATGCTATTCCAATCAGATCGTTTCGTTCCCATAATAAATGGTTTTGCATTATTTATCCTCTAATTTCTAAACCAAAATTTTTTCCATGAAAGCATTTACTCGCAACGGTATTGTTGCCTTACTGGCAGCTTATCTGACCATTAACGTCGGTCATGCCCAAATTCAATGGACTCCCGAGCAAAAGGCCGTTTGGAAAAGGGAAACAGCTATTACGGATGCCTGGATTAAAGGCGGCCAGCAAACTGCCAACTCATATTATGACGATAGCTACCAGGGCTGGCAGCATATTATAATTCTGAAGGTGGAAACGAATGGCTAACCTAATACTTTGCTTCAGTTCCAGGAAAGAAATAAAAAAACAAAAATTTTGAAAATATTTGTAAATTGTCATCTGCTTAAATGGCGCATCTTCAAAACATGCCGAGAAACCCGAACTGACTTTACTCATTTTAATCCTTTTAGGTAAATGAACACCTTGCAGGCCTCGCTGGATAAACCGGCACAAAGATCTGAATCAAAGAAAATCATTTCCGCTTTACCCGAACGTCTCTATTCCCTGGATGCTCTCCGGGGTTTTGACATGTTCTGGATCATGGGCGCGGATGAACTTTTTCGTGGCGTGGCCAATGCAACGGGTTCGCCGTTCTGGGGAGCCATTTCCAATCAACTGGAACATCCCGCATGGAACGGTTTTCATTTTTACGATCTCATTTTTCCGCTTTTCCTGTTCATGGCCGGTGTTTCCACTCCCTATTCCATAGGAAGGCAGTTGGAAAAAGGGAAAACCAGACAACAAGTGCTCTTACGGGTAATCAGAAGAGGTCTCTTCCTGGTATTACTTGGAATCATTAATAATAACGGACTGGAACTGCGCCCAATCTCCGAGATCCGCTTTGGTAGTGTATTGGGAAGGATCGGCCTGGGTTACATGTTTGCTAATATCATTTTTCTTTATACGAAAGAAAGGGCGCAAATGATCTGGTTCTGGGGTATAATCATTGGTTATTGGCTTTTATTGAAATTCACATCAGCACCCGGGTTTCCGCTTGGAGATCTCACTATGCAGGGGAATTTCGCATCTTATATTGACCGTTCTGTTCTTCCGGGAAAACTTTATCTGGGCATTCATGATCCGGAGGGCCTGGTTTCCACTATACCTGCCATCAGTACGGCATTGCTGGGCATTCTCACAGGGAACCTGCTTAAAAATGGTAACATGTCGGGCCGGAAAAAAGCGCGTTGGATGGCCGGTGTCGGAATTGTTTTCCTGGTGCTTGCGCAGATATGGAATCTGGATTTTCCGATTAATAAGAACCTGTGGACAAGCTCTTTCGTTTTACAGGTGGGTGGGATCAGTCTGTTGCTGTTGTCGCTTTTTTATTATGTTATTGATATTTTAGGTCACAAAAAATGGGCTTTCTTCTTTAAGGTTATTGGGATGAACTCCATCTTAATTTATATTTCCGGCCACTTTATCAATTGGGGATATACCACCAACGGCTTTTTCAAATGGCTCGGACAGTTAACCGGTGATCCGTATAATATTGTGGTGATGGCAGCTTGCCTTATTTTTGTTAAATGGCTGTTCTTATACTTTATGTATAGAAAGAGGGTCTTTTTGCGTATTTGATAAATGTTTATACATGATGATCTCGGTTGCATTCATTTTGGAGCCGGGGTCATTTCATTTACCCTTTTGAATATGCTTCTAATTTTACATGCTCACATTTGCAATAAATAATTACTCAGTTTAAGAAGGGAATCTGCAGCCCGTTTTATTTCTGCTTCAGCCTGTATAAAGTCTCTTTGTTCAATTGCTTCCCGTATGCCAGGCATTGTTTTTACGCCGTAACCGGTATATAGCCCGGGAGCATACAATACATGTTTATACCAAGGCCTTTTAGGAAGCCCATTCTCCAGCAGCAATTGTTGCTCTGCCCGGTATAGTAATTGGTTGAGTGCGTCGTGATTTTCCCTGCTGAGTCCCGCGCGTGTCCACACTTCATGCGCATGCTCCACCGCTTTTTCCAGTACAGGGATTGCATTCTGCAGCGGTGAAAAATCAATATACGGGATTTCTTCTTTTGGTTTGGGTGGAAAGAAAGGTTTTGATGTATCTGCTGCCAGTATAAGATATTTTCCTTTCAGCACTTCATTGTTGATCTCTGTTGTTTCGCGCAACTGGCTAATGAGTGTTTGCAGTTCTGTGCTATAGGTTTTTATTTTTGTATAAAGACTTCTGAAATCAAAAGGAAGCAGGTCGGCATTGGCCATCCGGAGTGTCAGGTGGCCCGCTGTTTTTGAAAGCACCGCTTCATAATGGAATCCGGGATCTTTGAAGCGGATAAAATTATCGTAGGAATCATAAATGGAGTGATATTCACCACCATCATCCTCTCCGCCATAACCAATATTCAGGGATGGAACGCCCAGGTGTTGCAGGAAAGGGGAGAAGTCTGACCCACTGCCCAGTGCATCCAGGGTCAATGTATTTTTATCCATTTCTTCTTTGGCCTTCTTAGGATTCGCTGCGGTGGCTACTAAATGTGCTTTTAGCCTTTCATAAACATTCACCTGGGTTTGCGGATCTGTGATTCCTTTTGCCACTTCGTCCACAAATCCTTCCAACGCATGTGATCCGCCTGCGTAAAGAAATCCCCTTCCATTACCATCTGAATTAATATACAGAACAGCTTTCTGTTTTAATAACGTATCATGATCTTCCGCCCATTCCGTTGAGCCCAGCAAGGCAGGTTCTTCGCCATCCCAGGCACAATAAACCAATGTCCGTCTGGGCTTCCATCCGGATTTTACGAGTTCGCCCACGGCTTTAGCTTCTTCTAACATAGATGCCTGACCGCTGATGGGATCCTGCGCGCCATTTACCCAGGCATCATGGTGATTGCCGCGGATTACCCATTCATCCGGAAAATCAACTCCTTTTATTTTGGCAATCACATCATAGCAGGGAACCAGCTTCCAGTCGAATTCCAGTTGCAGGTGAACGGTCGTTTTACCCGGGCCTGCGTGATACGTTATGGGCAGGGCACCCCGCCAGCTTTCCGGTGCTACAGGTCCTGTCAGAGATTCGAGCAAAGGTTTTGCATCATGATAGCTGATGGGAAGTACGGGAATTTTCAACAGGTTGGGCGCTTCATTATGAGAGGCAATTCTTTTAGCCTCTTTCGTAGCGCCAATTCCAGGCGTTAATGGATCACCGGGATAGATCGGCATATCCATGACACTTCCGCGTTGCACGCCATATTCATTTTTAAATGCGCCCTTGGGATACACATCTCCCTGAAAATATCCGTCATCTTTTGGATCTGAATAAATAATACAACCAATGGCTCCATGTTCCTGCGCCACTTTGGGCTTGATGCCGCGCCAGCTCATGCCATATCTGGCAATGACGATCTTCCCTTTTACATCAATGCCCATTTTAGCCAGCTCCTCGTAATCTGCGGGGAGACCATAGTTGACAAACACCAAAAGAGCGGTCACATCACCATCGTTGCTCCAGGCATTGTAGGTAGGAAGCTGACCTTCCTGTCCGCTCGTGGCATCTTCTTTTAAAGCCGGTTCCTTTAATAAAGCCCGGTAGGAAATGGGCGAAGTCATTTCGAGGATTCTTTTTTTAGGCGTTGGAAACAAAACCTGGTAAACATCCATGTGGGTATCGAATCCATATTGCCGGAATCTTTGCAGGATTACGTCTGCCACTTCCTTGCTGCCGGGTGACCCCAGATGATGGGGTTTTGCAGAAAGCTGGTGGATGGTATGGCCAATATTTTCTGTGCTGATGGAATGGTCAAATGCGGCTTCCGTGTTGGATTCGGTGATGCTGGAGGAGTCTGTAAATCCGGTTATTTTTTTGGATTGTGCCTGCAGGTTGGCGCCCAGCAAAAGAATGGCAGCAAGGATTACGTATTTATTTCTCATAAATTCTTCGGTTATCTTAAAAGTACTATAAAAATAACTCTTAGTAACTTGTTGTTAAAATCCCGGATGAATACGTTTAATCCAGAAAAAGTCAGACAGTTTTTTTTCCTTGCCATCCTGGTATTGATGGGCTCGCTCCTTTTTACCAGACTGCAGGGTTTCCTGCCTTCCTTTTTGGGAGCTGTCACCTTTTACGTACTCATGAGAAAATATATGAAACTGCTGCTGTTACGCAAATGGAAAACCTGGGCGGCAGCCCTGATCCTGATGCTGCTTTCGTTTCTGATCATCATGCTTCCTGTTTTCTTTATAGTCAATACCATCAGTTCAAGAATTGGTTATGCCATCAGTCACGTGCAGGAATTCACCAGTTCCCTGTTGGTTTTTCTCAGGGATATAGAATCCCGGATCGGATATCATTTTTTAAATGAAGAAACGGTTCGCAGACTGAGCGGAATGGCTATTCAGGAACTTCCTCTGATTCTGGGGGCGACTTTTAACTCGTTGCTGGCCCTGTTCATGATGTATTTCCTGCTGTATTTTATGCTGACGAACTGCAACCAGATGGAAGACTGGCTGGATGATGTGCTTCCGCTGAGAAGGGATAACCTCGTAAAAGTACAGCAGGAAGTGAAAAGTATGGTCATTTCGAATGCCGTTGGTGTGCCACTTGTGGCTTTTGTTCAGGGGGTCGCCGGACTGTTTATTTATTTGATCCTGGGAATTAGTGAGCCCTTTCTCTGGTTTGCCCTCACCTGCTTTACTTCTATGATTCCTGTTTTGGGCGCTGCCATTGCTTATATTCCGTTATCCATTATTTTATTTTACGGTGGGGAAACAGCAAAGGGATTTATCATTCTGAGTTATGGTTTGTTAGTAGTCGGAACAATAGATAATGTGTTCCGGTTCTGGCTCCAAAAAAAAATAAGTGACGTACATCCACTGATTACTGTTTTTGGAGTGATCGTTGGAGTTCAGCTTTTTGGATTTATCGGACTTATTTTTGGTCCCCTCCTCCTTTCTCTTTTCATTTTACTCATGCGTATCTATCACGTGGAATTTATTGCACCAGATAAACGGATTGCAGAATAAGTGTGTATCGTGCTTAAATTAAAAATGAACCTGATGTTATTTTCATCTGCTTCAGAGAAAGTAATTGAAGTAATTTTATAGTATGAAGGCGCCGGAAAAGAAATTCATCTGGACAATAGGGCATTCCACCCGCACGCTGGAAGAATTAGTTGCCATGTTGCATTCGTTTGAGATCATGCTGGTAGCGGATATCAGAAGTTACCCGGGTTCCAGACGTTATCCTCAATTCAATAAAGAGGCTTTGGAATTATCCCTGCCGGAAAACCATATTCAATACCTTCATATAAAAGAGCTTGGTGGTAGAAGAAAAGTAAAAACAGACTCGCTGAATACCGCATGGCGGAATGCTGCTTTCCAGGGATACGCTGATTATATGGAAACGGAGGGCTTTAAGAAAGGAATTGAAGTTCTCGAAAGAATTGCTGTCAAACAAAGGACTGCATATATGTGTTCCGAAGCGGTTTGGTGGCGCTGCCATCGTTCGATGGTTTCTGACTATCTTAAAGTTAAGGACTGGACGGTGATGCACATTATGGATGTGGGAAAGGAAGTTGAACATCCCTATACTTCTCCGGCAAAAATGGTGGATGGGGAATTGAGTTACCGGGAAGTGAAAAGTTCCTGATTCCTGTTGTGTGGACTATTTACCGGGATCTTTTAATATTAATATTTCAACACGCATGTTTTTTCGTTTTTCTTCATCAGTACCTGCATTTGGGTAAATCATCTGGGTATTGCCCACCCCTTTGTAGTTCATTCTTTCCGGTGGAATTCCTTTATCGATCAGGATATCGTATACTAATTTTGCTCTGGCTGTCGACAATTCATTCATCTTTTTCCTGTACCCGGAATCGGCATCTGATTTAACCGACTCATCCCAGTTTATATGTCCCCTGATTTCAAAAATCCCACTGGTATAAATTTTTGCCACATAATCCAGATAAGGCATTGAAGATGGCTCAATGATCGGTTCATCAGGTCTGAAATATAATTTATCTAAACGGTAGGTTT
>JAYVXJ010000392.1:0-1815 GCA_043785285.1 Chitinophagaceae bacterium | reverse complement strand
CTGTTGCTTTTTTACAATATCCAGCTTTCGCCTCGATGCTTCAATGGATGTCTCCAATGTTTTCGCATAACTCTGCTGCCTTACAATATCATAATATTTCAGCATCACATTATACATCAGGGTCTGCACCCGTGAATCCAATAGTTGCCGGCTTTGTAATTCGGTTGCCTCCAGTCTCTTTTTCGCATTGACTACGCGGCCTCCATTATATAGCAACTCATCGGCACCCAATCCGGCACTTATATTATTTGACCGGGCATTATTGCTGCTTTTGTTATTAGCCGGATTGGAGTATTGCTGCTTTATACTGGTGAGTTGCTGATTTTCCGTAGCGGTTCCCTGCACAAAGGGAAGTCCGCCGGCAACACCATAACTATTATTAATCACTGCAATATCCACTGCATTATGCGCAATCCGGATACCCAGGTTGTTTTTTAATGCAATGGACAAGGCATCATTAAGACTGAGCTCCTGGGAAGAAGCACGATTCACCCAAATCCCCAACCAAAATATGAATACAATCCGGATCATTCATTTTCTTTTTTGGAAAGTCGGTCCTGAACTATGTTTTGCAAAGACATTCCGAACCACTCCCCTTTTGTTTTATGCAGTGACATGCGTTAGCCTGGTTTTGTGTTTGCTGGACAGGTAAGTATATACTGCAGGAATCACAAACAAGGTCAGAATCAAAGAAAATAAAATCCCGCCAACCACCACAATCCCCAATGGAATCCGGCTGGTGGAAGCAGCACCCAGACTCAGCGCTATTGGCAATGCCCCCAGTGAGGTAGCAAGACTGGTCATCAGGATGGGTCTCAACCGCTGTGTGGCCGCTTCCAGAACGGCAGGCATTTTTTCTAACCCACGTTCTCTTTTCTGATTGGCAAATTCCACAATCAATATCCCGTTTTTGGTAACCAGTCCGATCAGCATGATCATACCGATTTCCGAAAAAATATTTAATGTTTGTTTAAATAACCACAGGCTCAGCAGGGCGCCGGCTAAAGCAAGTGGCACCGTGAGCATAATGGCGAAGGGATCCACAAAACTTTCAAACTGTGCTGCCAGTACCAGATAGATTAATATCAGTGCCAGTCCGAAGGCAAATAATATATTGGAAGAACTTTCAGCATAGTCCCTGGACGCACCGCTTAAAGCCGTTTGAAAACTGGGATCCAATATCCGGTTGGCAATTACCTGCATGGCTTTAATTCCGTCTCCCACCGTTTGCCCATCAGTCAGCGATGCGGAAATCGTTGCCGCTTTATACCGGTTGAAATGATAAAGGGTAGCCGGGCTGCTGTTTTGCTCCATATGAATCACGGAACTGAGCGGAATATTCAGCCCTTTATTATTCCGGACATACAGATTCGAAATATCCTTCGGATCATTGCGGTCCGATCTTTCCACTTGCGCAATCACTGCATACTGGTATCCGTTTTGAATATAATAGGCCAGTCTTCCCCCACTGAATGCAGATTGCATAGCAGAAATAACGTTGTTGGTAGATAAGCCAAGATCCTTGATCTTAATACGGTCCAGAGTGATATCCAATTCCGGCTTATTGAATTTCAGATTAACATCCGCATTGGAAAAAGTTTTATCCTTCCTGATCTCTTCCAGAAATTTCGGGATTGCCTCTTTTAGTTTATCCAGATTCTGATTTTGCAAAACAAATTGTACCGGCAAACTGGATCTTGAACCTGATCCTACGGCAATCGTTTGTTCCTGGATAGCAAAAATGCGGGCTTCATTAAATTTGGTTAATTTTTTTTGCAGGTCATTTGCAATCTGAGCCTGCGACCTGGTTCTCTG
>JAYVXJ010000391.1:0-1816 GCA_043785285.1 Chitinophagaceae bacterium | reverse complement strand
GGCTTTAGCCACTTTGGCCTTAATTATTATGCAGACCCTGTCTGGCTTTGCACAGCATACGCCTAAGCTCGCTGATGACGAAATCGCCTCTGTGGCTGTAGTTGCCAACCAGAATGACATCGACTTTGCTAAAATTGCACAGATAAAATCGAAAGACGCCAAAATCCTGGAATTTGCCCAAACTATGGCAAGTGATCACCAGTCCGTTATTGACCAGGCGGTCGCCTTAGTTACCAAATTAAAAGTAACTCCAAAAGACAATGCAGTAAGTAAGAGCATGGTAGCAGATGCTAAAAAGACTGAAAAGATATTAAATGGTAAGTCCGGCAAAGCATTCGACAAAGCTTATATCGATAATGAAGTGTCTTACCATAAAGCTGTAATATCAGCGGTAGAAAACGTACTCATTCCACAGGCGCAGAATGGGGAATTAAAAGCCTTGCTGCAGGCTGTGGTGCCCACATTGAAAACCCATTTGGAACATGCTGAAATGGTACAAAGCCATTTTTCCAAATGATCAGCATCCGTAACCTTTGGGGAAATAGCCTGGTCCTGGCATTCCCCCTACTTGTTCTAAGCAGCTGTTCCACCAGTCCGAAAAAATACGTGCCCAAAACATTTGTTGTTGAAATAGCTCAAATGAAATTTCAACCGGCAGAACTAACTGTACAAAAAGGGGACACCGTAGTCTGGATAAATAAAGATATAGTTGCGCATGACGTAACGGAAGTGCCCAACGCCACCTGGACTTCTTCCAACCTGGCGCCCGGCAAATCCTGGAAAATGGCAGTGCAGGAAGGCGACGACTATTATTGCAGTATTCACATCGTAATGGTCGGCAAGCTGATCGTGCAGTGAATGCTTGTATTATTGGCACAAGGCTACCCTATTAATGAATTTTATCTCTTCTTTCTTTTAGTTCTCTCCAGGTGGTTAAAATGATCCCCTGATCCTGCAAGGCTTTCTTAAATACCGGATTGATCATCGTCAGCATATCTCCTTTGCGTGTAGGTCCGCTGTCAGTTATATGTTGAAATACAGGTGAAGGATCCGTGCAATGCATAATGATCATGGTCAGCCCTGGCTTCAGTGATTTGAGCGCTTCCATGTATTTTTCCGTTTTGTATGCCTGTAATTTCTGATCATTGCTGGCTATGCCGTCGGGTATTTTCCAGTCATAACTGGAATTGTGCAGGTCATCTAATACCGGCAGACCAGCATCCCAAAGCATTTTACCAATTTTACGCATCTGCTCTACATAAGCGTCTGGCAAACTCATTTGAGCCTGGATTAGCTGATCTTTCCCGCCGGGAAGCATAACGGGAATATGATTCTTTATTCCCAGCTGAATATAACGCATCAGGAATTCAGGCGTTCCAAACGCCGTTCCCATATGCGTATCCAGATGCGTTGGCTCAAAACCCATACTCCGTGCGCGATCTAATTGAGCGGTTATTTCCGTTTCCACTTCATCAGCAGTAGCATGCCTGACCACATCTTCCACACTTGGCCATAGCGAACCTTCCGGATCGGTTAGTCCGGGTACATTTTTCTTCCCTGCCAGCGGCTGCCAGCGATACTCTTTCCATTCTGATGTAAGGGTCAGGTGCAGGCCAGCATCTAATTCCGGATGTTCTTTGAGAAAATGAACAAAACCAGGAACCCAGGCGCAAGGCATCATAACACTTACCGAAGTGGCAACGCCGTGGGTCAATGCCTTGATTGCGCCTTCATTGGAACTGTAACTCATGCCGGCATCATCAACATGCAGGATGACCACTTTCGCTCCTTTTGGAAATCCAAGCCGCTCTGCATA
>JAYVXJ010000390.1:0-6189 GCA_043785285.1 Chitinophagaceae bacterium | reverse complement strand
CATTTTCATCATTTAAAAAAGAGCCCAATTTCCAGGCAACTTTATTTGCAAAATTATCCGCATCTGTTTTTTCAGGAAAATGCTGTTTACTTTCTGTGATGAGCTTCCCTGCAGCGTCCTTAAAAAAAACTTTATAAATATACCGGCTGATAAAAACATCATTGCTTAAATCGGGATGGAACTTAAAAGCTGTATCCAGTGTGTTTACAAAAGCTTTTGCCTGGTCTTCCTGTGGGAATAATTTATCGTATCCATATTTATTTCCAATATCATCCTGAATATATAGCCGGTACTGTTGCTGATAGCTTAAAAAATCATATTCAAATACGGGAGAAAGCCATTTTTTATAAATCGATTTTAGCGATGCCAGACCGCTTTGCGCATTGAATATTATTTCATCGACCGCAAAAGTCATGTCGAATAGTGTAATGGATAAACGATATAATTTATCTGCAGGCTCAACCACAAAATTGCACAGGTAGTGGCGGTTCCAGTTATCAATACCTGCCAGGGCCTTTACTTTTTTTTCAAATCCGGAAATATTATTACTGTTCCATTTATTTTTCAGATAGTCATAAGACTTTCCCCGATTGCTGCTGATATCATCATAATGGCTTAGAAAACGCTCCTCTGCTTTTATTTCCAGCGCGGGCAGATTTTTAGTATTAATAAACGGAGCTGACAATAAGGCATAGTCCGTAAAGTTTTCTGCAAAGCGGGAAAGCAGGTGACTTAAAAAATGCTGGCGACGACTCAGGTATAGTTCCTCATCTTCTACAATCAGCTGAAGATATTTAGCATAGACGTCCAGGTTGAGCTCTACATCAAAAGAAAAGAATTCATTGCCCGTTTTATCCCCGGTCATGAAAGACCGGTAATTCTCAATAAAGGTGGCGGTATATTTTACGGAAGCAGCGGCATCGGCAGCCTGTTTCTGGTCTTTATAATAATGTTTGCTGATCAGGGCCACATCGGCTGAAGTTGTAAAAAAATAAAAGAAATAGCAGTCATTCGCATTGGACACAATGACGGGCTGATAGTCCCCGAAAAGAAAATCATCTTTCAGCTGGTTCAGGGCCAGGTAGCGTTCTTCAGCAAAACAGAATAAATATTCCGGAAAATCATCTTCACAGGGATTATTACAGCGCCTTTCCAGATCGGTATTTTTTAATTTCCCGCTATCAATCAGTGTCTGCATTTTCTTCCGGTCGGTCGGATATGCCAGAATACTGCCCTCGGTTCCAAGGGTATTATTTCCATCCGGGTCAATATGAAACCGAAGCAGTTTTTGCAGCTGGGGCGCATTGGTCAGCTGATTGATGAAATAGGTATGGTTATTGGCATCGTCTGCGGAAGAACTAAGGGCAAACAAGGACCTGGTATTTTTTAACTGGGTCAGGTAATTGGCCAGCAGCTGGTCGAAAAACAAAAGAAATCCCTGCAATTGCAATGCCTGTGCTTTTCTTTTATCGGGTTCGTCACTGGCCAATCCCCCTTCGCTGATTCCATATACTTTGGGAAATTCATTCTGTATGGAATAATAATCCGCCAGATCGTTACGGTAAACACCCTGAGGTAAGACCGGATCCAGGAAGGGGGAAGGTTCTTTATACCAGGCTTTCCGGGATCCTGAAAATTTCATTTCAAAGTAGGATTCGAATTTTTTAAAATCCACTTTCTCTTGCAAACCGTTACGTGTAAATATAAATCCTGAACAGATGGAAGAAAATTCCGGGATGTGATTTTCCGGCAGAACCAGTTTCCATTCCGGAATGCTTTGTTTATCCTTACAGCATTTGATCCATCCCAGATTCCGGATACGACGCACCCCGGCGATGTCAAATAGCAGATGATAGACATCAGAAAGGTGTAATTCCTTTCTTAGTTTCAAGTGCTCAAATTCATCCGTATCTACAAAACCATGACTCTCCGTAATATTATACGGACGCCCGGCAAATATTTCGTCAATGGGTTTTTCCCTGTCCAGTAACTGTTGAAGGGAATAAAACTTTGGAGAAGGGGATAGAAATTCCTGGAGGGTTTCCACCATTTTTACATATACTTCTTCTGCATCTGCATCGGCCTCCAAATCAATTTCCACGCAGATACCCAGTTCCAGTTTGCATAAAATCTTAATATCTATAAAATCTTCACACAGGTTCCGATGTGCCATCAGGGATTCCCGGATCCTGCGAATTGTTTTTTCATACAAGTGTTTGTTTTGATCAATGCCGTCTTCCAGTTGAATATACACATGATAAAGCCCATTCAGGTTGCTGCAGCGGCAAGGATCTTCATTATTAACAATGAACTCGTTAAGGACAAGAGCAGGCTGATCATTTTTATCAATGCAAAAATCAACGGGGATGCCATCGTCCACTTCAAGCCAGGCATTTTTTACGCCTTCCAGATCAACTAAAAGTTTCCGGTAGTCTGTAATGGTTAGCGGATTATTCCCAAGGATCCGGGATGCCGGAAAAAAATTATTGTCCGGGGTTTTATCGGCCGGATCCCTGGTAAACAGATCACCGGCCGGAAGGTTGGTGCGATAACCCAGGTCCAACAGTGCATAGATGAGCGACTCCAGGATGGTGATACCGGGATCATGCACGTTGTGATCTGTCCATAACTTGCCCGACAAATTACCCAGGTATTCAATGGCACTGCTGCGCAGTGTATTAAAATCGAGATAACCCGGGAACCCGGTATTGTTCTTACTGATTGTTTTATCGTTTCCCGCTTCAGCCATTCATTCTGTTATTGATCTTTTTATTTACAGTAATCAGAAATTTTTTCCAGTTTCGTGTCACAGGGTAACAACGGATTTTTATCATCACAGGCATAATATTTACCCCAGCTTTCACAATCCATCTGATCAATGCACACTTCAATATCTCCAGCAATCAAAATGGATCTCGGTGTATCCGGGCAAACTTTCGGTTTTTCGCCATCCGGTTTTTCGCCTTCTCTGCCCATTTGCAAGTCGCTTATATAATCCATATAATCCCGGGTTTCCAGGAATTGTATAATATCTGAGCGGTAAATGCATTGCCCGAACGTTAATTTATAATAGTCTCCTACGGACCAGGGGGCGAGGAATTCCCGGATATCTTCCTGGACTTTTTCTTTATAATAATTTTCATCTTTGCCTTTAAGCAGACGGATCCGCAGGCAGAAATTTATTTTTTCATAACGTGGATTCATCGCCCGGAATCGTACAAAGGGGGAGGTTCGTTTCCTGATGTACGCATCAATGTCTTCGATGATGCTAACGGGAACCTTGGGTTCGAATGAATTGCCGGCTTTTAGCTGGTTTAGGTCAGGAATAACAGCCAGTAAAACATAACCCCCTGCATAAGGGAAATCATTTTTGTATTCGTGTGCATTCAATGCAAAGCTATGATTGATACATTTTGCTTTGAATAATTGAGGAAAAGCCTGGAGCGTCAGTCTTTCATAATCAAATGCCTGGATCGCCCTCCCCTTATGGCGGAGGGTTTCGCTCACCCGGACGTAAAATTGTTGCTGGATCTCGGGAACCAGTCCGCCGAATGAATCATAGGGTTGCGTAACCGTCTTTATTGATGCATCGGCCACTTCCAGTTTGGAAATACTTCCGGATGCCAGGGGCTTAGACAGTCTCCATTTATCATTGGCCGATTCATTGGTAAAACTGACTTGAATAGCCTGGGTAAGTATTCCCAAGGTCTCGCTGACGGATCCGCTGTTTTTGGGAATAGAAGCTTTGATCCAATGCAGGTCCTTCGGCATCACCGTATTTTCCTTGGTCATATTTGCCGGAAGGGCAAATTTTATAATACCGGAGCTGGTCAGATTATTAGTTGCATCATCCAACACTTCAAAGCCTGTTCTTAAAGGCTTCCAAACATTAGTATCCAGATATTGCCAGAATATGGGCTCTTTATCAGACTCCGAGTCTGAAGTAGCTTCGGCCAGCTGGAACAAAATATTCAGGTTGTCACCCGGTACTAGATCTTTGAGTCCGAGGAATAAACTGCCTTCATCACAAAATTCCGGGAATAAGGTTGGTTGAAGATTGATGGATTCTTCTTTATATGTTCCGTTATAAGGGTACAAATGAATAAGGTCAATATCATCTATCGTTGCAATGGCCGAATAGTCCAGCTCCATCTGGCTGATAACGGGAGTCCATGGCTCATTAGGGATGACCACCTGTTTATCTCCAAAAAAAGGAGTAAAAATGCCATTTATATTTACGCCTCCCAATATAGCATTGAACTTATTTTTGATCTTCGTTTTCAGATCATCCTCAATACCGTTTAAATTGGTATTGAGCAAATTGAACAAATCAGATATAAAATTTTTAACCAGGGTTTTAACCTGGTTTTGCTTAGCCGCAGTTAAAGTAGAGATATCCAAACCACCAAAAAGAACCGTTATAGTAATACTGGCCAGGGCTGCTACATCGCTCAACAATGTAATACAGCGGGCGATAATGCCATTTAACAGCGGTTTATTTACAGCACTATCAATTTTATCAGTGATGATCTGAATCAGGTCATTCAGCACGCCATTGATAGCTGAGTTGAGTACGTTAGTGGCGATTTCTATCACTTTTGGGCCGATATTTCCAAAGAAAATGGAAATATCAAAAACCGCCGGAATTCCGCCGGTAATATAAATTGCCCCGTTTATTAAATCCGGATAGCGACCAAAAGCCATCATTTGCCGGGCTAACACAAAAGCATAATCTTTATGAAAAAAATCCTGGTCTTGCAGGCTGATTTTCAAAAAACCATTTAGAGTAGAGGTTTCCAGTTTTTTATGGAGATGCTGGTCCACGATAAATTTCCGGTCTATTCCCACCGCCTTGGAATAGACGTGATAGGCATAGTCATATGGATTTGCAGGTACACAAACGGGCGTGGCAGGTGCTGTTGCAGGAGGGGGTATCCAGAAAGACGAATCAGCAAATAATGGGCGGACATTCGGTTCATCTATCCATTTTCCCTTATCCAGAGCAGAAATCTGAATATGAAAATCTGCTTCGTTCAAACCATTTGCAACATAAGCTTCATAGTATTTATTGAAATCCGCAGGTTTGTCTTTCCATTTAATATGAATTCGTACGCTATCCCATTTTTTGAAAAATATCTCTTCTGATCCTATATAAAAACCGGGACCGGTAAGTGGGGGAACACCGGGTATATTATTGATATCAAAATTGATGATATCCGGCCGGGTACCAAAAGGATAAACGGGACCATTCACATCCATCACGGTTTCATCATTCTGAACAATAAAATTCTTAAGGCCGCATACATCCACCTGTATAACAGGAAAGGTTTTATCCGGTTGGTTAATTAATACATTCCTGAAAAAATGATAATAGGAAATGATCTGCGGATCCTGGCTGGCTTCATACGAGAGACAGCAAGTGTCCACCTGCCCGCAACAATCTGGCTGGTCATCCGGGTTACTCTGGGTATCCGGGGTGATTTCCCATTCCAATTTTATCCGGTCATTCAATTGAATTTTTACCAGCGGCTGAACTGTACCAAAATCTTCTTTTAAATTATCCTTATTAAAATTGACGATGGAGCCTGTTTCCGGGGGCAGAGTTGCTGTGATGTTGATGCTGAATGTATTATTGATACCAAGGGTGGCATCCATTTCTAGGGCATAATCATCCGCACCCGGTACAATCCAATCTTTTTCCCCGCTAAAACGGAGATTTAATATTTTCTGTGGAGGGAATAATTCATCCAGCAGCTTACGTTGGCCTTCATCTATTGTGATGGGGGGGTGGCTTAGAAAAAAATCCCAATCAGTCCACAAAACGGATTCTTCCGGTTTAAATTTTTGAACCTCACAATAGCAGGGTCTAATAGCTGATTCGGCCAATAAAAATCTTTCTCTTATTGAAGAGACAAAATCTTTTGTAAACCCTTTTTGCATGGCCTGCCTGAATATATCTTCGCTGAGGTATATATATTTAAGCTTTATATTGTCTTTTACGAATTGATATATTCTGCTTGCCCGTAGAAAATTTGGGTAAGGGTTGGGTTCAGGCGGAAGCGGATTGGCCGCCTGATCATTACAGCAGTTTTTGTTGCCTTGAACAATGGAATCTCCGAGTTCACCACAGATAGAATCCAGTAGAATGCAGGAAAGATGAACGTTAATAACCCGGATGCTTCCGGCCTG
>JAYVXJ010000389.1:0-6191 GCA_043785285.1 Chitinophagaceae bacterium | reverse complement strand
GATCAGCAGTCCGGCAATAGCTTCCACCACTACAAAAGCCAGGTTGAGGACGATGCCAATGATAAAAGCTGTATTTACCGATTTTAATTCAACCGCATGACTGTGCGAATGGCCATGATGACTATGTGAATGTGCGGTATGGGAGGGAATAGGATCTTGTTCCATGATAGGCAAAGGTAAAACATAAGGGGTTTGAAGCTTACTATTACGATAGATCACGGTAAGGATTTTATTCTTACCTTCAATATCCCTTCTGTAAGATATAATTAATAGCTGCGACCATCCTTTCTTTAATCCATACCAATTCGGTATTTCCTCACTTAAAAATGGTATTGTATGTCATTCAACCTCATCGATTCAATCAAAAGCCTTCTTCCGGATGACCTGCTGAGCAAAGCTGCCGGCATGCTCGGCGAAAATCCGGGAAATGTTCGACAGGCAATTAATGGGATCATTCCTTCCATCCTGACAGGAGTACTTCATAAGGCAGGGTCAGGAGATGCCCATAGCATACTGAACCTGGCAGTGGACGCCGCGAAAAACGGAATTCCGGAAAACCTCGGTTCCCTTATTGGAAGCGGGGAGGTTCTGGCTTCCAAAGGTGCGGATATCCTGAAAAGCCTGTTTGGCGATAAAGTTTCCGGATTGACGAATGCCATATCCAGTTTTTCCGGGGTCAGTAACAAATCGGCATCCTCTTTATTGAGTGTTGCCGCACCGGCTGCTATGGGTGTTTTAGGCAAACAGGTAACCGATTCCAATCTGAATACGGGGGGACTTCTTTCCTTTCTGAACAGTCAGAAAGATAATATTCTGAATGCCCTTCCATCAGCACTGAACCTCGCGGGTGTACTGGGTCTGGGAAGTTTATCGGGAATAGCCGGGAAACTGTCCAGCGCCGCATCATCTATAGGGGGAGGCACAAGCAACGCAGCGAAATCTGATTCGGATGCCGGCAGCGTGGCTACGGAGAAAGTTAAATCCGGATCCCGCTGGCTGCTTCCTTTGCTGCTGATATTGGTGCTCATTGGCATCATCTGGTATTTCATGAACAGGCATGCTCCGAATTCTACCACACCCATTATGTCGGATACGGTTGCTGTTTCAAAAGATACCATGGCCCCTATGCCAATGGGTCCTGAACAGATCAACGTAAAATTGCCAAATGGTACAGAATTAAATGCTTTTAAAGGGGGAATAGAAGATCAGCTGGTGAATTTTCTGAATGATCCGAATAGCAAACCGGGAAAAGAGGTATGGTTTGATTTCGATAACTTGAATTTTAAAACAGGCAGTGCAGACATTGCCAATGAAAGTATTGACCAGGTACAGAATATCGGGGCCATATTAAAAGCATATCCAAAAGTGAAGATTAAGATCGGCGGATATACTGACCGTAGAGGAGACAGGGTAGAGAATAAAAAATTATCTCAGGATCGTGCAGCTTCTGTTGCCGCTGCTATAAAAGGTGCAGGAGCCAAGGCCAGTCAGATAACCGGTGCTGAAGGATATGGATCTTCTTTTGCCAAAGCATCTGCTGATGCGCCCGATTCAGAAAGGAAGAAAGACAGACATATTTCCGTAAGCGTAAAAGAAAAATAAAGGCTTAATTGTACAAGGCATCTGCTGCCATAGCAGCCAGATCCATGTCTTTGTAATTTTTGATTTCATGGTAAAGCGTGTCCCGTTCAACCGGTTCACGCTTTACTTGTTTTATCAGGGTAACGAGTTGGGTGGTAGACAGGGAAGGATGTTGTTCTTCGGAACCAGCCATCGAATAAATTTTTGTGGAATCATCTATCGTTCCATCCAGATCATTCACACCGAACGACAAGGTCAACTGGGCGCTTTGCCGGCCCAGCATAGGCCAATAAGCTTTCAGGTGTGGAAAATTATCCATGTATAAACGGCTTACGGCATAGAGTTTCATATCCTCGATCACGGAACTTTCGGGCACATGGCTCATATCATTTTGCTTGTTTCGGAATTTTAATGGAATAAATGTATTGAAGCCGCCGGTTTCATCCTGCAATGATCTCAAACGATCCATATGATCAATGCGGTGCTGGTAATTTTCAATATGCCCATAAAGCATGGTTGCATTCGTGTGCATTCCCAACTGATGGGCAGCACGGTGAATGCTGATCCACCCGTCGGCATCCACTTTATCGGCGCAGATCTGCTTCCGGATCTCCGGCGCAAAAATTTCCGCGCCTCCTCCAGGCAATGAATCCAGTCCGGCTTCATGCAGGATCTTCATTCCTTCATCCACCGATAGTTTTGCTTTCCGGAACATATAATCAAGCTCTACTGCAGTGAATCCTTTTATGTGAAGCTCCGGCCGGTAGGCTTTTATTTTTTTAAGAAGTTCCGCAAAAAAAGACAGGTTCATTTTGGGATGAACACCGCCGACGATATGGACTTCGGTAACCGGTTTCCCATCGTATTTTTTAACGATATCCATCATCTGATCCAGACTCAGTTCCCAGCCTTCGTCCCGGTGGGCATATAGCCGGGAGTAAGAACAAAAAGTACAGGAGAACACACAAACGTTGGTGGGCTCGATATGAAAGTTGCGGTTAAAATAAGTTTTATCACCGTGCAATCGTTCACGGACAAAGTTGGCGAGCGCACCTGCATAGGGAAGGTCCGCTTCTTCAAAAAGCAACACCCCTTCATCAAAAAAAATTCTTTCTTTATTTATTATTTTTTCTCCGATTTTGCGAAGTGCTGAATGGGATTGATTTTCTACCAGCTGATGTACCTGACTATTCCTGAAGTCCATTCCACAATAATTTGAATGAGGTACAAAATTACGAAGGAAAAGGTTGTTCGGGCAAAGAAGGATTACAGCAGATGACTCCGGGTTCTTGCATAATTCCATTATCTTCCCTTATCAATTAAAGGCGTTTTCATGCAACGATTTCAGGGCCTGGTGGGGGTTGTTTTGATACTCGGTCTGGCTTTTCTTTTCTCCAACAACCGTCGGCGGATCAATCTGCGGTTGGTGGTTTGCGGATTGTTACTGCAGCTGACGATTGCTGTACTGGTATTGAAAGTGCGTCCGGTAACGCAGTTCTTTCAGTTTCTCGGCCGCGGGATGGAAAGGATCGAACATTTTGCTTTTAAAGGGGCTTCGTTTGTGTTTGAGGGTATTGCAGTGCCAACAGCCGGTGGGGGAGCGAAAGACTATGCGATGGGCGGATTTGTATTTGCTTTCAATGTAACGGCCACCATCATTTTGGTTTGTGCACTGGTAGCGGTTTTTTATCATCTGGGCATTATGCAGCGGATTGTAGCCTTAATTGCCCGGGCAATGAATTTCATCATGCGGGTGAGCGGTGCGGAAGCGCTGAGTAATGTGGCAAGTGCATTCGTGGGACAAATCGAAGCGCAGATCATGATACAACCCTATCTGCCGGGAATGACCAAAAGTGAATTGCTGGCGAGTATGTCGGGTAGTCTGGCCTGCATAGCCGGCGGAATCCTGATCGTATATGTGAACATGGGCGCCCAGGCGGGAATGGATTTAGCACCCAAATTGATAACAGCCAGCCTCATGGCTGCTCCGGGCGCCCTGGTGATATCCAAAATTGTATGGCCCGAAACGGAACAAAGTCAAACACTGGGGACTGTTAAATTGAAAGTATCCAGCAGATACACCAATCTTCTCGATGCGATTACCCATGGTGCTGGAGAAGGATTTAAAATAGCGATGAATGTGATTGCCATGCTGATTGGATTCATAGCCATGATTGCTTTAGTGGATTACCTGCTGATAAAAACAGGACATCTGTTTAACCCAACATTTGATCTTAGCCTGAACTGGATCTTTGGAAAAGTATTTTATCCCTTTGCCTGGGCGATGGGCGTTCCCGTGGAAGACATCCGAAACACCGCCACCCTGCTCGGACAAAAACTGACCGTGAATGAATTTGTGGCTTTTAAAAACCTGACCTCAGGGGCGGTTCCTATACTCTCCCAAAAGGGATTGATGATCGTAAGTATAGCCATTTGCGGTTTTGCCAACTTCAGTAGCGTGGGCATGCAGATCGGCGGCATCGGCGCCATCGTACCGGAAAGGCGTGCGGATCTGGCGCGGCTTGGATTGAAAGCCTTATTGTGCGGCACCCTCGCTTCTTATCTTTCTGCAACCATTGCGGGGATAATGATGTGAAGGGTTTATTCTCTCATCTGTATTGCTATTTAAGGACAAGTCAGAAGGCAGCTATTCATTTCCACGTAACCATCGAAGGCAGGCACCTGCAACTCGCTTAATAGCCGGCAAATTTTTCACATCATCTCCGCCACTATTTTTCCCACCTGCGGAGCCAGCGCAACACCCATACCACTCAGCCGCACAGCGCAATAAACATGATCGTTGATTTTTTTTATGATCGGCTTCTTTTCTTTACCGATAGCCATCGTGCCGCTCCAGCGCTGATCAATGGTATACGAAACGCCTGGCAAAACAATTTCTTTTAAAAATTTTTCGAGTTCTTCCTGAACAGGAGAGGAGGTGGAAGCGGAAAACGTTTCTTCTTCTTTTAAAAACTTGTTTCTTGCGCCGCCCAGCAACACCCGGTTTCCCAGGTTACGGAAATAATAAAATCCTTCGTCGTAATGAAAACATCCCTTGAGTTTTAATCCTTCTACCGGCGAAGTAAGCAGGATTTGTCCGCGGGCTGGTTTTACATCCAACCCCGGCAGCAGGGTTTTAGCATAGGCATTTGTACATATTAAAACTTTTCCCGCTTTTAATACGACGGCCAGGTTGGTTTGCAGGTCCACACCCGTTGCGCTGCTTTCCAGTTTATAGATCTCGGTATTGGTCAATACCGTAACGCCCATGGATTGGACGAGTTGTAAGAGCGCTTCGCAGAGTTTTCCGGAATGGAGTTGTCCTTCCAGACTGTTCTCTATCAGGTGATGGGAGCCGGTAAAGCCGAATTGTTTTATTTTAGCATCATTAAGCTGAAATGTTTTTTGCCTGCCGGTGATTTTTTTTAGTAACTGATTGAGATGATCGATCTGGGTACGCAACAAATTGACGTCTGGATATTGTTCCGTGGAGATGAGCTCGTATCCACCCGTGGTTTCGTAATCAATCCGGTGTTTTCCAAATAGGCTTCTGATCTTTTTCAATCCCTTTAAGCGCATCTCTACCAACTCCAGCATTTCTTTTTCGCCTTGCTGTTTTTGATCCGCCAGCAGTTCCGTACAACTGCCAAAGCAGGCAAACCCCGCATTTCGCGTGCTCGCGCCGGTGGGGATAATGCCACGTTCCAGGATCATCACAGAACGGCGGGGATGAAGTTTTTTCAAATAATATGCCGACCACAATCCGGTGAAACCACTGCCGATGACAATATAATCTTTGGGAGAAAAAAAACTTTCAGATTCCCAGACAGTAAGCGGGAGCATATGGAATGGTTTGAATGGATGACGGTTGACAGTTGACGGATGACAGTTGACGGACATCAGGTGCAGATTTGCACTTAAAGGCCGTCAACTTTTTCTGATTAATGCAATCATAAATGAATTGCTTCTCCGTAAGCGGCTTCAATGGCGTCTTTAACGCTTTCACTGATGGTCGGATGCGGATGAATACTGTTCAGCACTTCATGATAAGTGGTTTCCAGCTTCCGGCCAAGTACGGTTTCAATAATAATTTCCGTTACATTATATCCGATCATGTGGGTGCCCAGCCATTCGCCGTATTTGGCGTCGAAAATCACTTTGATAAAGCCTTCGGTATGTCCGGCCGCAGAAGCTTTGCCGGATGCACTCAATGGGAACTTGCCAACCTTAACTTCATATCCTGCATCTTTTGCCTGCTTTTCTGTAAATCCAACAGAAGCAATTTCCGGTGTGCAATACGTACATCCCGGAACATTATTGTAATCCATCGGCTCGGGCGCATGCGTGTATTTCTTTTCATTGAAAGCAATATTCTCAACGCAAATAATGGCTTCTTTGGAAGCCACATGGGCAAGGGCTTGTCCCGGCGCGCAATCCCCGATGGAATAAATACCGACAACATTGGTAGTATAAAATTTGTCTACCAGCACTTTTCCTTTATCGGTTTTAATGCCCAGGGTCTCGAGACCAATCCCTTCAATATTGGAAGCAATGCCGACAGCACTCAATAGAATATCCGCTTCAAGTACGATTTCACCGGAAGCCGTCTT
>JAYVXJ010000388.1:0-1820 GCA_043785285.1 Chitinophagaceae bacterium | reverse complement strand
CTTGATTCTCGTGGCCAGGCGAAAACACCAGCCACAGGAAGAAGCAGGTATGGCGATGTAAACTCAAAATTTGAAGGCGGATTTAAAATAGAAGCCATCAAATTGATTTCACCAGACAAAAACAAAAAAACTGAATCCAGCGTGACAAATGTTGTTTCAGACACACGCATGCAATTAAGGCTTCCTGTTCCGCTAAAAGCAAATGGAGGCACCATCAGTTTCAAAATTGATTATTCATTTTCTATTCCCAAATATGGTTCTGACAGAACCGGAATTCTGGACACTAAGAATGGTAAGATTTACGCAATTGCGCAATGGTATCCGCGCATGTGCGTGTTTGATGATATAAACGGCTGGAGTACTTTGCCCTATCTCGGGGCAGGCGAATTTTATCTTGACTACGGCGATTATGATTACACGATAACCGCTCCGGCCAATGAAATTGTGGTGGGCTCTGGAGAGTTGCAAAATCCGCAGGACGTATTAACGCCTATTCAAATGAAAAGAATGGCACAGGCAAGGCAAAGTGATAAGACGGTAATGATACGTTCAATAGAAGAAGTAACCGATCCGGCCTCACGCCCTAAAAAGGAAAGGCTTAGCTGGCACTATAAAATAAAAAATGCAAGGGATGTTTCATGGTCCGCATCGAAGGCTTTTATATGGGATGCTGCAAGAATGAATTTGCCTTCAGGAAGAAAAGCATTGGCGATGAGTGTTTATCCGGTGGAGTCTGCAGGCGATAGTGCTTGGGGAAGAGCTACAGAATACACAAAAGGCAGTATTGAGAATTATTCTAAAAGATGGTTCGAATACCCTTATAATACTGCTACAAATGTTGCGGGTAATGTTAGTGGTATGGAGTATCCCAGCATTGTGTTTTGTGGTTTTAGAGCTAAGGGCCGAGGGCTTTTCGGTGTAACTGATCATGAGTTCGGCCACACATGGTTTCCGATGATTGTAGGAAGTAATGAGAGGAAATATGGCTGGATGGATGAAGGCTTCAATACTTTCATTAATTCCCTGGCAGATCTTGATTTTAATAATGGAGAATATAAACAGCGGCCACAAAATAAAAATCTTCTCTATAAGTATATGTTCAGTAATAAAACGGAGCCAATAATGAGCGAGCCTGATGCATTAAAAGAAGCCAACATTGGTGTGGCACTTTATATGAAGCCCGGTTATGTACTTACATTATTACGTGATGAAATTCTTGGGCCAAAATTATTTGACTATTCTTTTCAAACTTATATTAAAAGATGGGCATATAAACATCCCACACCTTGGGATTTTTTTAGAACAATGGAGAACGCGGGAGGGGAGGATTTAGGTTGGTTTTGGAAAGGAATGTTTATTGAAAATTATAAATTGGACCAGGCGATTACCGATGTAAAATATATTCAGGGTGATTCCTCCAAAGGTGCACTTGTAACTATTACTAACCTGGACAGGATGGCGATGCCGATCTATTTACAATATGAAACTGTAAGTGGTAAAACCCAAATGGTAAAAATTCCTGTAGAAATTTGGCAAAATGGAGATAAATGGATTGAAAAGTTAAACACTACGGAAAAACTTAAATCGGTAACGATTGACCCCGAGCATATTTTCCCTGATATCAACTATGACAACAACACCTGGAACGGTAATTAACTATCAAACAATTTTTTAGCGATATTCATTCGGGTTACATTCCGGATGGGTATTGTTTACTTAATTTATGGGAAACGCCGTGGAACCATGATTGAATAATTGATCATCGTTAAATATTATTTGATCAAGTTTTCTCATTGGTTATTTTAAGCTACTTTTGCAGC
>JAYVXJ010000387.1:0-1822 GCA_043785285.1 Chitinophagaceae bacterium | reverse complement strand
TAATCTCCGCGTGACCTTCGAAAACAGGTCCGGCCACCCCCAGCGAAATCCGTTCTGGCTTATACTCTGGATTTTCCTGAAAGAACTGCTGAATGATTTTGATGACGGAAGGATATTGGCTGGAATGATAGGTAGCTGTTTTAACCAGGGAAACCTGATCAGATGTAGCTTCAAAAATAGCCATGTTTGCCTTGGTACCGCCGACGTCTCCAGCCAGAACGCAGACCTTTTTATTTCCCAATAAACGGCGGCCGGGAAATGCAAGAGAAATTTTCGATGGATCAGCCATGAGCAGGTCGGTTGAAAATCGAATGTAACGGATTGAGATGAAAAAACCTTAGGGCTATGGCAGGTGCAGACAGGGTTTTCCCAAAACGGGAAACGTAATTATACCTATTATTGAAGCGGGAACTTACGAAAAGGAGATAAAATTCAATAAAAAAAGCCAGTGTAGACACACCGGCCGTGAGAAAACTTCAGTTATGATAATCACTGTTGTAATAACGGCCGGGTTTATATAATTATTATATGGGCTACCCCGAAAAATAGAGAAGAATTATTACCAGAGCAACGAAACGGATAAACTTATGGAATCCTTAAGAGGGATATTTTGCCGGCACTGCAAAACAGAATTAGTTTTCAGGAAGAAAGAAAACAGGTTAAGTCACAAGGCGGTACCCCACTTCTTCTACCAGACTAATAACTGAATGCAAGGAGAACATTCTTTCTGGGACTACTTCTGTTTTTAGGATCGGGATTGAACGCTGTTGTAGCTATCCACTTACGTGCGCAGGATACGCTGCCTGCTATTCCTTATTATCTCAGCAAAACAGAATTTCTGCAACAATATGGCAAAGACGATTCTTCCAGAGCCTTGATCCGGTTTTATTTCCGGAAAAGAACCAAGGCATTAAAGATGATTATTATTCCCTGGTCAATTGGGACGGCAGTAGGCACATCTATCGGTATTATAGCATTTTATACCATAAGTTCCTCCGCCCTTGCGGATTTCTTACAGAAAGATATATTCCTGAAAATATTTCCAATAGTAAATTATTCAGAGAATCTTAAAAAGGCGAACCGGGTTTTCGCCGTCTCCGGCCACACAATCCATTGCCAAATAAAAACCTGAATTTTTATTGGAATAACAGAAGTTAACCGGGTGAAGCCACGCTGGCAAATTTTATAAGTCAGTTACCAACTGGTCAATCACTAGTTTACCCGAGGCCGCTATATTCGCATCATACTGATCCAGGAATTGCCATGTCTTCTTTTTGAGAGACTGAAACATTTTCAGATAGTAAGGCTTGCCTACATTTGGAATGGTGATCAACCCCTTTTTTGTTTCTACATTACCCTGCAATATCCTATAAGAGACTACCATATCCTTGTTTTCAGGCTGGATGGATAAAGCTTCCCAGCCAAAGGCATACAATACAACCCATATCAAATGGCCTTTATCATCAATAGCAAAGACGTTGGGAATATGGTCGACGGTAAGTTCCACCCGTTGCCCGTTTAATTTTTGCTTCAATCCTTTTTTATTCGCATAAGCAAGCGTCTCAGAAGTAAAATGATCAATGGGAATTTTAGGATTCAGCGTACAGGTATTCTTATAATCCCATTGCCAGTAAAAAAGGAGCGGCAATAGATCACTTGTTTTCTTTTCCGTAATCGAAACAGGTCCTTCAGGGAAAATTAGGCTGGCTGTTACCGATAAGTAATTAACCGGGCTTTTTTTCTGTGCTGGCTCAACCTCTTTATAATGTTTATCTACCCATTTATTGATTTTCCTGGGACCAAGGCAGCCCGTCAGGGTAAG
>JAYVXJ010000386.1:0-6206 GCA_043785285.1 Chitinophagaceae bacterium | reverse complement strand
AAAAGAAACATGTCGCAGGACTCTTCATAAGGTTTGATGATCCAGGATATCGGGTCATCTTCACCCAGTCTGAATACTTTGATTGCCGTAACATAGTTTGCGATCTGCTCACACTGATGCGAATTTTCATCACCGTGTAACTGCACCATATCCAATCCGTATTCATCCACCGTTCGCATCATCTCCTCATAGGGAGTATTCACAAATACGCCGACTTTGCCGATCCTTAATTTTGCTTTCCGCAATTCCTGTCCGTTAATATGCCTCGCTGCAAACCGCGGCGATTTCGGGTAAAATATAAATCCCGCAAAATCGACGCCCATCTCATCAAGCTTTCTTACCTGATCGAGTTGCGTCATGCCGCAAACTTTTACTCTCATGAAGTTTCCGTTTAAGTTGGTCAACAAATGAGGCAAAAGCAATCGCCGGATCGGGTTCTTTCATAAACTGCTCTCCAATCAGAAAGCCATTGAACCCGGCAGATTTCAGGGTACATATGGTTTCCACATCGCGTATCCCGCTCTCTGCGACTATCATTTTACTGGCAGGCAATCGTTGTGCCAGCGCTATGGACCGGTTGATATCCACGGTAAAGGTTTTCAAATCGCGGTTATTGATTCCGATAATGTCTACTGCATCGCAAAGATGTGCCAATTCCGATTCCTGGTGGATTTCCAGAAAGGTCTCTAATCCTAATCCTTTTGCAAAATCTGCGAGTTTGTTTGTTTCAGCGGGGGTCAGGCAGGCTGCGATCAACAAGATCACGTCGGCACCCATAGCACGCGCTTCTGTGATCTGGTATTCATCAATCATGAAATCTTTTCTCAGTATCGGCAATGGATTCACCCGGGCTTTCATCAGATCGTCTGTTGAACCGCCGAAGGAAGGCGTGTCGGTCAATACGGAAATCCCGGAAGCCCCATTCTGCGCATACGCGGCGGTCACTAACTCTACTGAAGCATTAGGGTGAATGATCCCCATGGAAGGAGAACGTCTTTTAAATTCTGCGATGATTCCGGTTCTTTCCGGATCTGTCAGAAATTTTTTCAGTGAAAAAATCGCGCGTGAAAAGAATGGCTTTTTCTCCAGCAATTGAACAGGCGTTACCCGCTTACGCTGTCGCACTTCATCCTTTTTATAAGCGACGATTTTTTCGAGCATGTTCATCTCTGCCATTTCTATATCGGATTGATCATTTTTTCTTACCTGGCCAAATTCGCTATTTCCTTATTGCAATGAAATCAGTTTATTTAATGCCGCAAGTGCCTTCCCGCTTTCCAGACTTTCCACAGATGCGGCAAAAGCTTCATCGTACGTAGTATACGTCCCTGTGCAATATAATGCCATTGCCGCATTTGCAAATACTACAGCGTTTTGTGCCCAGGTGCCCTTCCCCTGTAGAATATGCAGGAATATTTTTGCAGCCTCCCCGGGCGTGTTACCACCATAGATGTCGGCTGGAGAAACCATTCTTTTGCCAAGTTGTTCCGGTGTCATCACCTGTTCTCCTTTATTGGTGATCACCCGCGCATCTCCGGTGAGGGATAATTCATCGTACCCATCCAGGCTGTGAATGATAGCGAATGAAGATTGTGTCTGTTGCAGAAGATACGTATAAATTCTGGCCATTTCCAGACTATAAACCCCCACCAACTGGAATTTTGGTGAAGCCGGATTTACCATTGGGCCCAGCATATTAAAGAAAGTGCGGATACCCAGATTTTTTCGGATAACCCCCACGACTTTCAGCGCTGGATGAAAAATCGGTGCGTGTAAAAAACAGATATTGCTCTCTTCCACTTCCTTTTTTAGTTTTCCTGAATCATTGCTAAACCGGTATCCCAATTGCTCCATCACATTGGATGCGCCGCTGATGCTGGTGGCACCATAATTCCCATGCTTGGCTACTGTTTGCCCTGCCCCGGCTACAATAAAACAGGAAAGGGTTGAAATATTAAACGTATTCTTCCCGTCCCCCCCGGTACCCACTATATCGATCACATCATATCCCTTCAAATCTACTTTCACAGCCAGCTCCAGCAACGCCTCCCGGAAGCCCTGCAACTCTTCAATCGTAATACTTCGCATAAGAAACACCGTTACAAATGCGGTGATCTCCGACTCGTTGTACTGACCCTGGGAAATATTCACGAGCACATCCTTTGCCTGCTCCAGAGTCAGGGTTTTGTGTTCAAATAAGAGTTGTAATATTTTTTTCATCCTATCATTTTAAATTTACCCGCTTATTTTTATATTTATCCGCATCCATTCATTTATACAACAACTCCCAGGAAACCTATTTTCACATTTACACATTTTCAAATTCTCTACTTATACTTCAACCAATTCCGCATCAACCTTTCCCCCTCCGGAGTAAGCACGCTTTCCGGGTGAAACTGCACGCCGAGTACATCGTATTTCCGGTGACGGAGAGCCATGATATGCCCGTTCGCATCTTTTGCTGTGATCTCCAGTTCATCCGGAAATCCAACCGGATCAATTACCCAGCTATGATAGCGTCCTGCCAGAAATTGATCCGGCAATCCGGCGAATAGATCGGCATTTGCCTGCGGATCAGTTTCCTTACGTTGTACGATTTCTACCGGTAAGGCCACGCCATGATAAACCTTGGACAGATTCAGCAATCTGCCTCCGAATACTTCTCCGATAGCCTGATGACCTAAACAAACACCCAGAATGGATTTGCTGGCTGCATATTGCTTAATCAGCGGCAATAGCAGGCCGGCTTCGCAGGGAAGTCCCGGTCCCGGAGATAAAATAATTTTATCATATTGATTCACTTTTTCCAGCGGTATCTGGTCGTTGCGGTAAACATCCACCTTGTCCCCGATAATTTTTTCAACCAGGTGAACCAGGTTGTACGTGAATGAATCGTAATTGTCGAATACCAATATTTTCATAATAATTGATGCTTAGATGTTTCCTGCCAGTTGGATGGCGCGTTTTAATGCTCCGAGTTTATGATTTACTTCTTCCAGTTCATTTTTTGGCTTACTGTCTGCCACTATCCCGGCTCCAGCCTGATAGGTTAAAGAATTATGACGGCTCAGCAGGCTGCGGATCATGATGGCCTGCGTACAGGCGCCGTCAAATCCGACAAATCCGATACAACCACCATAATAACTTCTCTGCGTTGGTTCATATCCGGCAATCAGTTCCATAGCGCGGATCTTGGGAGCGCCGCTTAATGTTCCTGCCGGAAAAGTTGCTGCCAGCAGATCAAATGGATTTTTGTTCTTCCCCAGCCTTCCTTTTACTTCGCTTACCAAGTGAATTACGTGTGAATAATACTGGATCTCACGGAAATGGGTAACAGAAACCTCATCACATTGCCGGCTGAGGTCATTCCGGGCAAGATCCACCAGCATCACATGCTCCGCGTTTTCTTTAGCGTCTTTCAGCAGGGCATCAGCCATTTCTTTATCCATTTCATCGTTTCCGGATCTCCTGCAGGTGCCAGCAATGGGATGCATCACGGCTTTCCCGTCTTTGATCAGCACCTGGGATTCCGGTGAAGATCCCATCAGGCGATAATCCCCGTAATCGAAATAAAATAAATAAGGACTGGGATTTACATTGCGCAGCGCCCGGTAAACATTGAACTCATCTCCGATGAAGGGTAATTGATACCGCCGGCTCAGCACGATTTGGAATACATCTCCGCGCAAACAACTTTTAATTCCTTTTTCAACCATGTCCATATACGCCCGATCCGTCAGGTTGCTTTTTTCCTCACCGCTCACGTGAAATGGATAAACGGGAACGTCTTTAGAACGGATCAGTGATTCCACCAGCGGCAATTCGCTTTCCATATCGGCTACCTGGTTCTCGCAGATATACAACTCATCTTTAAAATGGTTGATAGCGATTACGTATTGATAAAGCCGGTATCGCAGGAGCGGAATGATGGGCTCTTCTCCTTTTTCGGGGAGATTGATCTTATCAAAAAAACGGACTGCATCGAATGTGGTATACCCAAAAAGGCTCTGCGCTGTTTTTACCGGCTTCTCTGTTGCCGTTTCCACATCAAACTTTTGCATATAATCCCAAAGCAGACCGGGAACGGGAGCGGAATTCAACTCAATTTTTTCGGTAGGGCGACCCGGGTATTTGAATTCCATCTGGCGGTTGTCTGATATTTCAATCCCTCCGATGGCATGGATGCAGATGAATGAGTAGCTATTTTCTGCTGCATGATAATCGGTGCTTTCCAGTAGCACCGTATCCCGGAACCGGTCACGCAGCCGAAGGTAAATGCCTACCGGTGTATAGATGTCCGAAAGTATTTTCTTGTACGTGGTCTTCAACTGAATTTTTTTCATAAAGCCTTGCTTGGTATATGTATGTTTGGTCCTGCTTCATCCGGCACATAAAAAAAGCCCCGGATAAAACCGGGGCCTGATATGTTTACAACATAGCTATCGCATTACGCGCCCCGATCGGAGTTTGTATGCCACCACCATGTATTATTGATCAGTTTTTTTGTCATGCTTTGCAAATATGGGTTGTAATTTTCAAATTACCAAATCGGGTTCAGACCATTCCCTTCGTTGTAGGTAAGTAATTACTCAGGGGATCCCGTTTTACCGCCATCCTTATGGCCTTGGCAAATGCCTTGAAAATAGCCTCAATTTTATGATGCTCATTTTCTCCATGACATTCAATATTCAAATTACATCGGGCTGCATCAGAGAAAGATTTAAAGAAATGGAAGAACATTTCCGTGGGCATGTCTCCCACTTTTTCCCTTTGAAAAGAAACGTTCCATACGATCCAGTTCCTGCCACCAAAATCCAGTAAAATCCGGGCCTCGGCATCATCCATAGGAAGGGCAAACCCATATCTTTCCATTCCCCGCTTATCGGCCAAAGCTTTTGAAAATGCTTCACCGAGTGCAATTCCGGTATCTTCAATGGTATGGTGTTCATCAATGTGCAGGTCTCCGCTCACCCCAATCTTTAAATCAATCTTTCCATGCCGGGCAATTTGTTCCAGCATGTGATCGAAAAAACCCAGACCGGTATGGATATCAGCTTTCCCATTTCCATCGGCGTTTAATTCGATATGAATTTTCGTTTCATTGGTATTGCGGTCATGAACAACCTGGCGAAGGCCGGATTTCAGATAACGATAAATTTCTTCCCAACAGGTGGTTTCCAGTGCTATTACTTTCTGCAGTTCGTTCATTGAATCCTGGATCTCTTTTCCTCCGAGATTAACATCCTGTTTTAACCAGATGGCAGAGCAACCCAGGTTTTTGGCAAGCTGTACATCCGTAATGCGGTCGCCAATCACATAAGATCCCGGAATATCATATTCATTATTGTTCAGATAACCGGTAAGCATTCCGATGCCCGGCTTGCGGTAAGGTGAATGGTCTGCCGGAAATGATTTATTAATATGAACCGCGCTGAAATGAATGCCTTCATTCTCCAGACTCCTCATGACCATTTCCTGAACAGGCCAGAACGTTTTTTCAGGAAAATCAGGTGTACCAAGACCATCCTGATTGGTGACCATCACCAGTTCATAATCCAGCTCCCGTGCCAACCTGCCCATGTATTCAAACATGAAAGGATAAAATTCCAGTTTACTGAAATCATCAACCTGGTAGGTTGGCGGTGCTTCTTTAATCAGCGTTCCATCCCTGTCTATAAACAAAATCCTTTTCATCCGTTGGTTTTTCTTTTTTCATGGAACCTGACACTGGCCGGTATCAGAAAAACAGCAACAATGAAAAGCGTAAGCAGCGTTCTTTGGTTAAAGATCATTTTGCCTTATACGTTATTTTCCAGATAGTTCCCTTTTCGTCGTCGGTTACATAAATAGACCCATCCGGACCCTGAGCCAGCCCGCAGGGCCGGTGTACTGACTTTCCGGATGCCACCTGTTCGGGTGTGCCGGCAAATCCATTGGCAAATATTTCCCATTTGCCGGAAGGTTTGCCATTGCTGAATGGAACGAATGCAACAAAAAAGCCTTCCTGTGGTTCGGGAGCCCGGTTCCAGGATCCGTGAAAAGCAATGAATGCTCCGTTCTTATATTTTTCAGGAAATTGATTTCCGGTGTAGAAGAGTAATCCGTTAGGCCCCAAATGAGCCGGGAAAGCCACAACCGGATCAATCGCCTTTTCTCCTGCTGTTTTCTTACCATCGCCTCCATATTCAGGAGCCAGTATTTTTTTA
>JAYVXJ010000385.1:0-1828 GCA_043785285.1 Chitinophagaceae bacterium | reverse complement strand
TGCAATCCTTTACAAACAATCTGGACCAGCAACTGGAAGTGGAAAAAAAGTTACAGGATCAGGCAGGGCATACCATGGATTTCAAAGAAGGCATTACCGCTTTTTTTGAAAAGCGATTGCCGTCATTTACCGGAAAATAGAAACAAATTTTTTAGAAAGCAGCGGCTTCCTTCACTTCGGTATGCACTGGCTTCAAAGACAATACAGGAGCCATGGTTCCTTTCATTGTCTTTTCGAGCGTTACATACTCTTTCTGCAATTCCAGAATCTGCGCATGATTATAAACAATCTCCTTTCTAAGCTCGGAAATTTTAAATTGCTTTTTCTGCAACTGGCGACTTCTTAAAATATATCCTGTTAGTAGTGATCCGGAAATGATCCCGATCAGACCCAGAACAGAGAGCGTAAATTCAACACTAAGCATGGTAAACGGGTTTATGGTTTGAAAAGGTTTATTTACTTAATTAATTCTTCAATACGGGTCAGTTTTCCGTCCTGATTCATTCCTTCCACTACCACACGGAACTTATTACTGATATCATTATTATAGAATACCAGGTTCACCTTGCGATGGGATTTATCCAGCCGTACGGACGGATTCCAATATAAGGTGGACCTGAAATCAGAAGCGGGATAATCGACTATTTTTTCATTCGTATAACGGGGTGCATAAAATTCCCTGACCGGCGTATATCCGGTGATTACAGCAAACCCGGTTTTACTTTCGAGAATGCTGCTTTGTGCAAGAGCCTGTCTGCTGGAGATGGCAAGGGTTGGCAAGGCCTTCGGACTGCTTTTGGGAACAAACTTGATAAACAACACTTCTTTCATACTGACAGACTTTAAATCATCCATCGCAACCAGCGTACCGTCCAATGAAATATTCGTATTGTTCCGAAGCGAAGAAGCACCATTGGATGAATAAGAAGTTAGTCTGCCATCTCCTGCTCTGGCAACAGGTTCCTTTAATGTGGCAGGAAAATGTAGATCAACAAACATAGTGGAGAGGTAATGGGCAGCTGTTTCAGAAGTCCCTTTTATTACATCCGGTTTGGGTGTTACGATATAACTCATCGCCTGAGAAAGGACTGAGTAATCAGTTGTTTCCATAATGTTTCCATTAAGTTCCTTTTCCAGCACCACATCAGGAACCTTTATCCAGGCATATGCGGGCTCATTTGCTTTGGCTGGCGATAAGGCAGGCAACAGGTCTGAATACAAGCTGATCTCACTAGTGTTATTTAACTTGGAAACATGATTGAATTTATAAACTACCTGAACAGAATCATAAAAGAATAATCCGCGTTGATTAAACTTTCCATCAGCATTTACGGGCAGATTCAGAACGTGTTTTTTCCGGTCTCTCGAAATCATCAGCAGTGCAATGGAATCTTCTGTATCCAGGCTGGCAGATGGACCGTGGATTTCGCCTTTCAATGTTAAAAAATCGCCATCGTGCAGATATTTCAGCGCTGGATATTTTCCGGAAACCACACTCTCCCAGCTGAATCTTCGCCATCCATGGGTTAACAGGAGCAGGTTCAAACGATCATTGGTATTATCAGAATTTTCCAGATAAGCAGCCGCATCGTTGATGTTTCCTTTAAGATCGCCGCTCAGCAGCAGATCAGAATAAATATTGTTACTACTATCCAACCCGAATCCACCATCCGTAACTGAAATGGAAAGATTGGTAGACAGGCTATCGGGGATTTCTATGGAAATTTCATTGCGGGCTCTTTTGTTCAGGTTTACCAGTTCCCGCCTCATTTGGGTTTTCCCATACGATTTCCGGTTATTGATAAAAATCACCCTTTCCGCCAGTGGC
>JAYVXJ010000384.1:0-1828 GCA_043785285.1 Chitinophagaceae bacterium | reverse complement strand
CAACTTTAGCAATCGCTTATTTCAAAAGGCGGTAACGGCTTATGCCTATGCGCTGAAAAAGCCAGGTGTAACCCAAACGGCCTCCGTAATTACTCCTTATATATATGCGGAAGATAATTGGGTGGATGATATGGAACTTGCCGCAGCCAATCAGCATCTTTTGCCCGATGCTTTTCACTATGCCAAACAGGAACCGGTTACGCCCTGGCTTGGGAAGGATACAGCCAATCACTATCAATGGTACCCATTTATCAATCTTGGCCATTATGAATTAGCGAAACTGGAAAAGGGATCTCAGCGGGATACACTGCTCCGATATTATAAAGAAGGCATTCAACGGGTATGGAAAAAAGCATCACAAAATGCATTTTACCGGGGCATTCCTTTTATCTGGTGTAGTAATAATTTTACCGTCTCCTTTGCCATTCAGTGTTTATGGTATAAACAACTTACCGGGGATAATCAATTTGATGAACTGGAACAAGCGAACATCGACTGGCTGTTGGGTTGTAATCCCTGGGGAACTTCCATGATTTATGGATTGCCTTCCGGCGGCGATACGCCTGTTGACCCGCATTCATCCCTTACTCATCTTAAAAATTATCCGATAGACGGTGGACTGGTTGACGGTCCTGTTTATGGAAATATTTATAAAAACCTGATCGGAATTACTTTATCCCATCCCGATGAATATGCTGAATTCCAAAGCGGGCTGGCTGTTTACCATGACGACTCCGGAGACTACAGCACAAACGAACCAACGATGGACGGTACAGCATCCCTGATTTATTTATTAGCGGCAGAAGAAAATAACAGCAAAGGAAATTCAGGTAAAAAGAAATAGGAATCAGATATCTAATTGTATAATTTATGTCCATACTGGGAATCGATCTTGGAGGTACCAAATTAGCAACTGATGTTTTTTCAGAGCAGGGAAGTATCTTAAGAGAAGAAACAATTCCTCTCGAAAAAAGAAGCGGGACTGAAGTGGGCGGACTAGTCGTGAACCAGATAAGAAAATTAATGGCAGAACAAGAGGGGAAAGGAGATTCGGTTCAATCCATTGGCATTTCTGTACCGGGTATCAGTAACCGAAAATCAGGTTTGGTTTGGGCGCCGAATATTCCGGGTTGGGAAAAGTATCCATTACGTGAAGAAGTCCGGGAAGTAAGCATGGGAATTCCATTGACCATTGACAGCGACCGGGCTTGTTATATTATGGGTGAACGATGGAAAGGCGCGGCGCAGGGATGTAGAGATGCTATTTTTTTAGCTGTTGGAACGGGCATAGGCGCGGGTATCCTGATCAATGGCGAATTTTTGCGCGGATCTAATGATATTGCTGGTGCAATTGGTTGGATGGCATTGGAAAGACCACACCTGGGAAAGTATAGCGAATGCGGCTGTTTTGAAAGCAGTGCATCGGGCGAGGGAATTGCAAAACTGGCAAAAGAGTTATTGAAAAATGCACCTGATTACCAGGGCGTACTTAAAAATAAATCTTCCGGCGAAATAACCGCTTATGCTATTTTCCAGGCTTACGATCAGCAGGATAAGATTGCCAAAGAAGTAATCGCACACTGTATAGAACGCTGGGGAATGGGTATCGCAAACCTGATCAGTCTTTTCAATCCTGAAAAAATTATTTTAGGCGGTGGCGTTTTTGGTCCGGCTGTCCGGTTTATTCCCTTAATCCGCACACAGGCATCAAAATGGGCCCAACCCATCAGCATGCAACAAGTAATTATTGAACCTTCCCGGTTAGGGAGCCATGCAGGATTATATGGCGCAGCATGGATGTCCATGCAAAATAGTAAGGTATGATCAT